>JAIVIH010000092.1 GCA_020200615.1 Actinomycetota bacterium
ACCCAACACGAACATGCGTTTGGAGGGTAGTGGAAGCGGCCTCGGAATGGGGGGATGCCTTCAACTGGGCGGTCGGTGGCGGCGGGTGCTAGCACCCTCACGAGAGATGCCGGGCAGCACCCTTTGCGCGGGGGTGGGTGGCCGTCACACTCAGAGGATCAGACGGTGGCCGTGATGGGGGTGCTGGGGGATGACGAAGAAGCAGTTGCGTTTGCTGGCGGTGGCCATTGTCGTTGCCGGCCTGGCCCTCATGGGCCCGACCTCGGCCGGAGCGGCGACCACTCAGGTGTCCATCGTGGACTTCGGCTTCCAGCCCAACCCGGTCAACATCAACGTCGGTGACGAAGTCCAGTGGACGAACCAGGGAGGGTTCCAGCACACCGTGACGGCCAACATCGCCGGCCAGCCCCCGTTCGACGCGGGGGTCGTGAACCCAGGCCAGACGTACCGCGTGACGTTCAACAGCGAGGGCAGCTTCTTCTACCACTGCAACATCCACACCTTCATGCAAGGGGTGATCAACGTGGGCAACGTCGGCTCGACGACCACGACCGCCGCCGCGTCGGCGACCGTCATCAACCCGACGACTGTCGAACCGGGCGACTCGTTCACGGCCAGCGCCTTCGACGTTCCCTCGGCCAACTCGGGTTATGTCCTCCGGCTTGGTACGTCGCCGGCCAGCTGCCCCTTGGGCTTGGCCTTGGGCGGAACGAGGAACTCGGACGCCAGTTTCAACATCCCCTCGACTTTCCGGATCATTCCGACCAACGCAACCTCGGGGGTGCGATGGCTCTGCTGGGTCCGGACCGGCGACGTGGACAACCGCTCTACCCCGACATCGGTGACGATCGTCTAAGACCGGTTCTGTCCTACGCCGAGACGAGCGAGAGGATCTCCTCGGGGATGTCGAAGTTGGCGTAGACGGCCTGCACGTCGTCCTGCTCCTCCAAGGCGTCGATCACCTTCAGCACCTTGCGGGCGTCTGCCTCGGACTCCAGGAGGACGGTGGTGGTGGGGAGCATGGTCAGATCGGAGCCCTCGACGACGATGCCCGCCTCGTCCAAGGCGCTCCTCACCTTGGCCAGGTCGGTGGGCGCAGTGGTCACCTGCCACAGGTCGCCCTGGTCGTCGAGGTCCTCGGCTCCTGCCTCCAGAGCGAGGAGCATGAACTCGTCGTCGTCCCCGGCCTTTTTGGCCATGAGGACGCCCTTGCGCTGGAACTGCCAGGCGACGGCGCCGGGCTCCGCCGATGACCCACCGTTCTTGGAGAAGATGGCTCGAACGTCGGCACCCGTGCGGTTGCGGTTGTCGGTGAGGCACTCCACGTACACCGCGACCCCGTTGGGGGCGTACCCCTCATAGGTGACGGGCTCGTAGCGAACGCCCTCGAGCTCCCCCGTACCTCGCTTGATGGCCCGCTCGATGGTGTCGGTGGGCACCGAGGCATCGCGCGCCTTCTGGTACATCGAGCGGAGGGTCGGGTTTCCCTCGATGTCCCCGCCCCCCTCCCGAGCCGCCACCTCGACCTGACGGAGGACACGGGCGAAGAGCTTTCCCCGCGCCTTGTCCACCGCGCCCTTGCGGTGCTTGATCGTCGCCCACTTGGAATGCCCGGACATGCGGTCCCTCCTGGTTCAGGACTCGTTGAGAAACTTCTGATGGAGCCGGAGGTCGCTCGACAACTCCGGGTGGAACGCGGCGACCAGCACCGATCCCTGGCGGCACAGGACGGGGCGGGGGCCGTCACTCATTTCCCCGCGAGGGGAAGCGACGCGAGCCAGCACCTCGACCCCCTCCCCCACCCGTTCCACGGCAGGAGCCCGGATGAAGACGGCGGGAAAGGCGCCCCCCCTCAGACCCTCGATGTGGAGGTCGGCTTCGAAGGAGTCGACCTGGCGTCCGAAGGCGTTGCGACGGACGGCGATGTCGATCGCCCCGAAGCACCGCTGGTCAGGCCGGCCGTCGAGAACGTCGGATGCGAGCAGGATCATCCCTGCGCACGTGCCCAGAACGGGCATGCCTTCAGCCAGGCGCTCGGCGATGGGATCGAACAGACCCGAGGTGCCGAGTAGCCGGGAGACGGTGGTCGACTCGCCCCCGGGGAGCACCAGCGCCTCGACGCCGGCCAGGTCGTGCGGAACACGCACCGCGACCACATGGGCCCCCAGGGCGTCGAGGGCCTCAGTGTGTCGGGCGAAGGCCCCCTGCAGCGCGATCACACCGATCTTGGTCGACACCTGGAGGCACCGGGCCTTGCCCCGCCGTCGGGATCACCAGCCCCGCTCGGAGAGGCGGACTTCGACCGAGGCCGCGTCCTCGCCCCGCATCGCTTCGCCCAGCCCGCGACTCACTTTGGCCACGATCGCAGGATCGCGGAAGTGGGTGGTGGCCTCCACCATGGCCTTGGCCCGGGCCTCGGGATCGTCGCTCTTGAAGATGCCCGACCCTACGAAGACGGCCTCCGCCCCCAGCTGCATGACCAGGGCGGCGTCGGCGGGAGTGGCCAGGCCGCCGGCGCAGAAGAGCGGTACCGGCAGGTGCCCGGCGTCGGCGACCTCGGAGACGAGCCCGATGGGCGCCCTCAGCTCCTTGGCCCATCCGTACCGCTCGGCCGCGTCGGCCTGGGTGAGCTTGCGGATGTCGCCGAGGATCGACCGCAGGTGGGTGACGGCGTGCCGCACGTCGCCCGTGCCGGCCTCGCCCTTGGAGCGGATCATGGCCGCCCCCTCGCTGATCCTCCGCAGGGCCTCGCCCAGGCTGATGGCCCCGCAGACGAAGGGAACGGTGAAGGCCCACTTGTCGATGTGGTGAGCCTCGTCGGCCGGGGTGAGCACCTCGCTCTCGTCGACGTAGTCGACACCCAGCGCCTCGAGCACCTGGGCCTCGGCGAAGTGACCGATCCGGGCCTTGGCCATGACCGGGATGGTCACGGCCTCCTTGATGGCCTCGATCATGGCCGGGTCCGACATGCGAGCCACGCCGCCGTCCCGCCGGATGTCGGCCGGCACCCGCTCGAGGGCCATGACGGCGACCGCGCCGGCGTCCTCGGCGATGCGGGCCTGCTCGGCGTTGACCACGTCCATGATCACGCCGCCCTTGAGCATCTCGGCCAGTCCCCGCTTGACGCGCTGGGTGCCGACTTCGCGCTTGGCTTCCTCCACGGGGGCCAGTCTACCGGTGACCGCCGAGCTGGCCCGAGGCCTTTCCACCAGCGAACCTCAGAGCTCCTTGAGGGCCTGGATGCGCTCCTCGAGGGGCGGGTGGGTGTCGAACATGCGGTTGAGACGGGACAGCCGGCCTTCCTCGGGATGGCGGGCCAGGGGCGACTCGATCCAGAGGTGGGCCGTGGCCCGGGACGAGGAGTGGACGACCGTGGTGTCGTCCCTCAGCTTCTCCAGGGCGGCGATGAGCCCGGGCGGGTAGCGGGTCATGGCGATACTGCTCACGTCAGCCAGGGCCTCGCGGCGCCTGCTCACGGCCGACTGCATCAGCCGGGCGACCAGGGGCGTCAACAGCAGGAACAGGAAGCCGAACACGGCCAGGATGGCCGCCGGGCCCCCGCCCCCGCCCCGGTTGTCGTCGGAATGGCGCGGCCCTCCCCACCACAGGAAGCGCAGGGCGAAATCGCTGAGAAGGGCGACCACGCCAACCATGGTGACGGCCAGGGTGGACACCAAGATGTCGTAGTTCTTCACGTGGCTCAGCTCGTGGGCCAGGATGCCCTCCAGCTCGATCCGGTTCATCCTCTCGAGGAGGCCGGTCGTAACGGCGACGGCGGCGTGGCGCGGATCCCGACCGGTGGCGAAGGCGTTGGGTGCGGGATCCTCGATCACGTACAGGCGGGGGTTG
>JAIVIH010000337.1 GCA_020200615.1 Actinomycetota bacterium
CGCCAGCGGGCACGGGTTTCGCTGCGGCGGAGCTCGAACCCTTCACCCGGCCGCCAGCCTCGCCAGCTGCGCAGCAAGCGGTCGCCGGCCGGCCTCCGGGGCGTGGAGCCCTGCCTCCAGACCATCACGAACCGGTGGATAGCGGTGACAGCGGTGAGGGCCAGCATCAGCCACAGGATGGGGACCAGGAACCGGCTGAAGAGCAGGCCCACGCCCACGAACATCATCCGCTCGGCCCGCTCCATGAGGCCGCCCCGGGCCGAGAAGCCGAGGGATTCGGCCCGAGCCCGCTCGTAGGAGACCAGGTTGGAGGCACCGAGCACGGCGAAGGGCAGCAGGGCGGCGTGACTACCGTGGGTGGACGCCAGGTACCAGGCCACGCCTCCGAGGACCACGGTGTCCGACACCCGGTCACTGACGGAATCGAAGAAGGCGCCACGAGGCGACGACGTGCCCGAGGCCTTGGCGACAGCCCCGTCGAGCAGGTCGGGAATGGCAGAAGCGGCGAGGAGGCCAGCGCCCACCAGCAGCCATCCCCGGCCGATGGCCAGCCCCGCGAAGACGGAGATGACGACGCCGGTGGCCGTCAACTGGTTGGCAGTGATCCCCAGCTTGCCCAGGCCGGATCCAACCGGTCGAAGGCTCCGCTCCACGCCCGTGCGGCATCGCTTGTCGAACATCCGAAGCTCCTCGCTCCAGCTCGGCTCGATGGCTCGGCCTGCCCGCTGTTGAGCTGCTTGTGAAATCTTCCTCTCCAATTTACCAGGGGGGACCGGTACGCTGCACTAACCCTGGCTCCCGACCCGCAGCGAGGCGCCCCGTGAAGAGCTTTCCTCCGGCCAAGATCCGCAACGTCGCCCTCGTGGGGCATGGCGGGGCGGGGAAGACGAGCCTGGCCGAGGCCCTCCTGTTCTGTTCGGGCGCCATCACCCGGCTGGGCCGGGTGGAGGACGGCACGACCACCACCGATTTCGACCCCGAGGAGGTCCGCCGGCACATCTCGCTGTCCCTGGCCCTGGCCCCCTTCGAACACGAGGGGCACAAGGTCAACCTCCTCGACGCGCCCGGCTACGCCGACTTCGTCACCGACGTCAACGCCGGCCTCCGGGTGGCGGATCTGGCCATCCTCGTGGTGAGCGCAGTCGAGGGTCCCGAGGTGGGTACCGACGTGGCCTGGAGGATCGCCGAAGGCCTGGGCCTGCCCCGCATGTTCTTCATCAACAAGCTCGACCGGGAGCGGGCCAGCTTCGACCGGACCCTCGAGCAGCTGGGCGAGCGCTACGGAACCGGCGTGGCTCCCCTCGAGTTGCCCATCGGCCAGGAGGCCGACTTCCGGGGCGTGGCCGACCTGCTGAGCGACACCGCCTTCCTCTACGAGGGGGGCACCGGTCACCAGGGCCCGATCCCCCCGGAGATGGAGGAACGGGAACACGAGGTCCGCGACAACCTCATCGAGGGCATCGTCGTGGCCGACGATGATCTCATGGAGCGCTACCTCGAAGGTGAGGAGCTTTCGCCCAAGGAGCTGCGGGAGACGCTGGCCAAGGGAGTGCTCGAGGGATCGGTGTTCCCGGTGTCGTGCGGGGCCGCCACCAAGTTGCTGGGAATCGACCGCCTGGCCTCCCTTATCTGCGAGTTGGGCCCGTCGCCGCTCGAACGCCCGGCGGTCACCGTCCAGGCCGGAGGCACGACCACCGAGGTCCAGCCCGACCCGTCGGGCCAGCCTCTCGCCCTCGTGTACCGCACGCTGGCCGACCCCTACGTGGGCAAGGTCTCGTTCTTCAAGGTCCTGTCGGGGACGGTCAGGCCCGACGTCCACCTGACCAACCCCCGGAGCCACAGCGACGAGCGCCTGCACGGCCTGTTCACCATGCGGGGCAAGGAGCAGGACCCGGTTCCCGAGGTACCCGCGGGCGACATCGGCGCCGTGGCCAAGCTGGCCCACACCTTCACCGGGGACACCCTGGCCCCCAAGGGGACGCCCGTGGTCGTTCCGCCCATCGAGCCGCCCGTCCCCGTGCTGTCCATCGCCATCCGCCCGAAATCGAAGGGGGACGAGGACAAGCTGATGACCGGCCTGCACCGGCTTCAGGAGGAGGACACCGCGCTCCAGGTGAGGCGGGACGACGAGACCCACCAGACCCTGCTGTCGGGTATGGGGGAGACGCATCTGGCCCTGGTCACCGACAAGCTCCTCCGCAAGTTCGGGGTGGAGGTGGAGACCGAGGAGGTCAAGGTCGCCTACCGGGAGACGATCACGGGCACGGCCGAGGCCGAGGGGAAGCACAAGAAGCAGACTGGGGGCCATGGCCAGTTCGGAGTGGCCTTCGTCCGGGTGGAGCCGTTGGAGCGGGGCGCGGGCTTCGAGTTCGTGGACAAGATCGTCGGCGGGGCCATCCCCCGCCAGTTCATCCCTGCGGTCGAGAAGGGCATCGCCGAGACCATGGCTACCGCCGGGGTTTTCGGTTATCCCGTGGTCGACGTGCGCGTGACCCTGTTCGACGGCAAGTTCCATGCCGTGGACTCGTCCGAGCTGAGCTTCAAGATGGCCGGCTCGTTGGGCTTCCGCGAGGCCATGAGCAAGGCCGGGCCCGTCATGTTGGAGCCGGTCTCGATCCTGGAGGTCACCGTGCCCTCGCAGTTCCAGGGCGACGTGATGGGTGACCTGAACTCACGCCGCGGCCGGGTCCAGGGCACCGAAGCGGTCGGCGGGGGCGAGCAGTTGATCACCGCCCTGGTCCCCACGTCGGAGATCCTCCGGTACTCGATCGACCTCCGCTCCATCACCGGGGGGCGGGGCCGGTTCAGCGCCCGCCACAGCCACTACGACCTGCTCCCGAGCCACCTCGTCGACAAGGTCGCCAAGAAGTCGGAGTGACCTACCGGGCGACTCCCACGTGAGCCTGAGCTGGAAGTGCCCGGAGTGCGGACTGGACTTCGACACCATCTCGCCCCGTGACGCGGTGCTGGCCGTGCGCACCTTCCCCCGCCGTTACCGGGCCCTACTGACCCATTTCGACCCCGACGAGGACGTCGACGACGTCATCCGCCGGCGGCCCGCCCCCGACGTGTGGTCGGCCCTCGAGTACACCGCCCACGTGGCCGAGGTCCTCGATCTGCTCGCTCCGGTCATCCGACAGATCGAGATCGAGGACAATCCTCACCTCTACTTCTTCGACTCCGACAAGCAAGCCGAGGAACAGTCCTACAACGACTGGCCCCTCCTCCGGGCCATCGGCGACCTGGAGAGCGCCTGCGCCGATCTATCCGCGGCCATCGAGTTCGTGGATCCGGTGAACTGGTCGCGCAGGGGCACCTTCGACTGGGGCGAGAGGGAGGCCATCGACATGGCCCGCAACGCCGTCCACGAAGGGGCCCACCATCTGAGGGACGTCGAGCGCGTGCTCACCCAGGTGCGCGGCCGGCCAACGGCCGAGGACTGGTGAGCGTTCTGAGAGGCTCGGGCTAGCCGGGAAGGGCGGCGGCGGTGCGCTTGCGGACCTGCCCCGCGGCCCGCTTGGCCCTCCAACGCAGGGACGGGTCACCCTCGGTGTCGAACACGGCGTGGAGGAGTCCGCCCAGCAGGCTCACGTTCTTGAGGAAGTGGGTCTGCTGCTGACGCTTGCGGTTCGGGTCCTGCTCTTCCCAGAACCGGTGGCCGGCGAGCGTGGTGGGAACCAGGGATCCGGCCAGCGCCGCTGCGGCCAGGCGGGGGAACCGGCCCAGGGCCAACAGGATCCCGGCCCCGACCTGCACGCAGGCGTTGACCTTGACCAGCTGCTCGGTGTCCTCGGGGACGGGGAGGGTGTCGGCCAGCGTTGGGGTCACCGGCTCGGTCACCTCGCGGCCCCACGCCGCGGCGGAAAGCGTTGTAGAAAGCCATCGTCTCCTCCGTCAGGCGTTGCTCCTCCTGAGCCTCGTGCTCGATCAGGCCATTCAGATACGACGGATCGGCCTGAAGCGCAGCCAGCGAGTTGGACTCGACGTGGTCGAGCGCTTCCCTGAGTGTGTAGCACGCGACCCGGTTGCAGACCGCGGTGAGATGGCGGCCGTACGCCTTCTCGGCTGCGGTGGCAGGGCGACGGCCTGACACCCGGAGGTGAAGCTCGAACTGAAGGGCTCGCAGGATGTGACAGAGGCCCTGGTCGCTGAAGTTCCGCAGATGGAAGGCCTGCAACATCCACTCGTAGTACAAGTCGAGACGAGGGTCGAGGAAGTTGTAGTCGGGCTCGAACTCGTTTCCCAGCAGGCGGCCCTCGGCCTCGAGTTGCCGCTTGAGGGGAGTGCCGGCGTAGGGAAGCGTGCGGCAGAAGGTGGCGACCGTCCACCCGTCGCCCACGAACCGCTCGAGGAACTCGATGTTGTTCCGGACGTTGCGGATCTCGCTGTAGGGCTCGAGGAGCATGAAGCCGAAGTCGAAGGACAGGTCCAGGCGACGGAAGATGTCGGCGGCCCGGAAGTGAGCCTCGGGTTTGAGCTGCTTGTTGAGGTGGACCAGCGTCTCCTCGTCACCCGATTCGACTCCGAGATAGACGTGCGTCAGCCCACCCAGGTCACGCAGCTCACGCATGGACTCCTCGTGAACCTCGTCGGACCGGCAACTCATCTTCATCGACACCCGGCCCCGCATCTCGGTGCTACCGATCTCCCGGGCGACCTCGACGGCCCAGCTCCGCGCCCGCCGCCCGGTAGCGAGAAAGTCGTCATCCTGAAACAGGAACGTCGTCACCCCCCGCCGGCTGTAGAGGTCGAACATCTCCGCGACGACGGCCTTCGGGGACCTCAGCCGGCGAAGCTTGCCCCCTTGAGCCTCGTAGAAGGGGCGGATGCTGCAGAAGCTGCAGTTCCACGGACAGCCGCGACTTCCCAGCATGGATGCCGTGGGCAGCGGTTGGTGCTCGTAGTCGACATCATCGCGGTCGGGCAGGGGGAGGACGTCGAGATCCTCGATCGGCTCTCGATGCCGGTTGGCGACTCCACGGCCGTCGCTGTCCCTCCAGGCCAGGCCGAGCAGGCCCCTCCAGTCACGGTCCGTCTCGAGATGGTCGAGAAGCTCGACGAGCGTGGCCTCGCCCTCGTAGCAGACGACCGAGTCCAGGCCCGGCATGCGTTCGACAACCTCGACCGGATCGAAGCTGGGGTAGTGGCCCCCCATGGTGATGTGGCCTGGGTACCCGCTGGTTCGCAGGGCGGCGATCACCTTGGCGAAGGCCGGCGCCATGTACTGGAAGATCAGCGAAAAGCCCACGACGTGGGGCAGCAGAAGGGTCGTCCTGATAGGTGACGACCTCACAGACGTGGCCGTAATGGCGGGCTGCCGAAGCCAGGTAACGAACCCCTAGGTTGTCCTGGTCCTGGAACCCGACGAGCAGCAGGCGCAGGCCACTGCCCGGAGGACGCCGGGCGTCGGGCGAGAAATCGACCTCGCCGCGGCGACCGAATGCCACCCGCTCTCCCGCGGCGAGCGAGGTAGACGAAGGGTCCATGGCTCAGCCTGGTCCGCCCTCGAGCTGCTCCTTCACCAGGGCCTCCATCGATTCGAGCCGCACTCGCTCAGCCGCGAGCTGGTGCAGGGTCGCCTGCAGCTGGACCTTGCTCAAGCGACCGATATCGACGGGGGACGGGTCTCCCGGCCTCGGGACCTTGATCTTGGCCGCCGCCAACGCGGCGCGGCTGGGCCGGGCTCGGACGATGTCGTCGGGCGCCGGGTCCGAGGCCAGGCCGATCGGGTCGAGGTTCTCGAGAATGCCCGACTGTTCGATGATGCTTTCCAGGAAGTCCACCCTGCGCTGAAGCATGCGGAACTCGAGACCGTCCATGGCGCCTCCTGTGTGCCGTCCCCGCGGCGACGCCGCAGCACTCATCGCCCCCAGATCGACGCTCGCCGTGCCGCCCGCTCCGAATGCGTCCTCGCCAGACCATCCGAGGCGCAGTCTCTACTGGCCTGAATGTGTCCTACACCCGAGGCTGTCGAGCGTCAAGAGTCAAAGGGCCATGCCAACGCCGCCGACTCGCAGGTGTGTCTGTGCCTACCTCGCGGTGTACCCGGACCAGTCCTCGGGGTTGGCCTCCACGAAGTGGGAGAGGACGTTGCCGTCCACGGCGTCGACCAGGACCAGTGCCCGGTTCTCCGGCGGCTCCTCGGCCGAGTACAGGAGGATGCGCCACGTCGGCCGGCTGAGAAGCCCACGCCAACCGAGCTGGGCCGAGGCATGCCCGACGGGAAACCCGACCTCGCTCGCCGCCGCGACCAGGGCGTCCAGATCACGCACGGCCAGGGGCCACCCGCTGGCCAGGTGGTAGGCGCCCAGGGCGAGCAGCAGCACGCTGATGCCGAAGAAGCCGGCGTTCACGAGCACGGGATCCCGATTGCCGGCGGCCCAGGCCAGGAGGCACAGGACGGCGAGCCCCAGGTAGAGCCACCCCGGCCGCCGGCGGCGGCGAATGTCGGGAAAGGTGTAGGGGCCCCGGACGGCCGAGACGTCGAGATCCTCGGGAAGCGAGTCGTGCTCCTCGGGCAGATCCGTCCCGGCCATGGCCAGAAGGGTAGGCGGCCCAGGAATGCGCGGCGCCCATCCGGTGTTGAGCGCCCCAGAGGGGTTTCGAGGGGAAGTGCCGATGAGGGCATTCGCGGGAGAAGGCGCAGAACGGCCGCCGGTCGTCGCCCTGGACGACCGGGAGGCGCTCGATCCGACGCTGGTCGGGGCCAAGGCTTCGGCCCTGGCCGCAGCACGATCGGCCGGCCTGCCCGTCCTGCCGGGCACGGTGCTGACCACGGCGGTGTCGTCGAGCGACTTCGGCCTGGCCAAGCTGGCGGCCTGGGACGCAGTCTCGGCGGGGGCGACCCGGGCGGTGGTGGTGCGGTCCTCCTCCACGGTGGAGGACGGGGCCCATCACTCGATGGCGGGCCTGTTCACGTCGGTGGTCGACGTGCGGACGCTGGAGCAGTTCCACGACGCGGTGGACGCGGTGCTGGCCTCAGGCAACGTCGTCCCCCTGTCAGGAGAGCGCGCACCGCTGGCCGTCCTGGTTCAGCCCCTGGTCGAGGCCAGCTTCGGCGGCGTCCTGTTCGGGGTCGACCCCGTATCCGGACGCCGTGACCGCCTGGCCGTCGCCGCCGCAGAGGGGGGCCCGGTGGCCCTCGTACAAGGCGAGAGCGACGGGGTGCAGGCCACCATGACCCCGCACGGCCGGGTCATCGAGGGCTCCAGTCCGCTGTCGACCTCTGATCTCCACCGGCTGGCCCGACTCGCCCACCGGGCGGCCGCCCTGTTCGGCGGCCCGCAGGACATCGAGTGGGCCCTCGACGGCGACGGCCGGCTGTGGATGCTGCAGAGCCGTCCGGTCACAGCAATGGCGGGCTCGGCCCGGGGTCCCGCTCTGGGCCCCGGGCCGGTGGCCGAGACCTTCCCGGACGCCCTTGCTCCCTTGGAGGAGGACCTCTGGGTCGATCCTCTCCGGACGGCGATACGCCACGCCCTGAACCTGGCGGGCACGAACTCCCGCCGGGTGGTGCGGAAGTCTCCCGTGGTGGCCAGCGTGGGTGGCCGGGTGGCGGTGGACCTCGACCTCTTCGGCGCGGGCACGTCCGACCGGCATGGCCTGGCTCGCCTCGACCCTCGGCCTCCCATACGGCGCCTCGTGGCCGCATGGCGCGTCGGTCGACTCCGGGCCGCCCTTCCCGCCCTGGCGCGCGACCTCCTGGAGCGGGCCGACGGCGAGCTAGCCCGACTCGCCCCCCTCAGCCGCCTCTCTGACGAAGCTCTGCTCGGGATGCTCGCCGGGGTTGCACCCCGCTTGGTGGCCCTGCATGGGCACGAGGTGCTCATGGGCTGGTTGATCGGGGACACCGTCTCGTCCACGACCGCGGCCTCCGTCGCCCTCCGTCAACTGGCGGTCGGCCGGGCGGCAGGACTGCCGGACGGCGAGATCGTGGCCCGGTACCCGACCGTCCTGGCCCTGGTGCCGCCCCGGATCTCGCCCTCTCCGGCCCTCCCCCAGACCGATGGCGCCATCCCCCCGGACGGGCCACCGGACGATGCCGACGAGGCCGCTGTCCTCCGCGAGGCGCTCAGGCTGCGTGCCCGCTGGGTTCAGGAGCTGTCGGCCCGGGTGGCGTGGGAGCTCGGGCTGCGCCTCGTGGCCCAGGGAACGATCAGCCGGGCCGACCCCACTCCGGCCCCGAGCCGCCCGCCGAGGGCGCCGTGCTCGTCGTGCGGACCCTCGACCCGGGCCTGGCGCCCTGGCTTCCGCATCTGGCGGGACTGGTGTCCGAGACTGGGAGCCCGCTCTCCCACCTGGCCATCCTGGCCCGGGAGTACCACGTGCCAACCGCCGTGGGCGTGGCCGGCGCCCTCGAACGCTTCCTCCCCGGCACGTCGGTGATCGTCGACGGCACCACGGGCGAGGTCACCGCCGTGGGGGCAGCCGAGTCGGCGCTGGGGGCGGCATGACCGCCGGGCGCATGGCCAAGCTGGTGATGGCCGTGGTCCTCTTCGCCACCGGGACCTACGTGTTCATCTATCTGTGGCGCTGGGAGTGGAACCGGGCTCTTCTGGCCGGTGTGATGTTCATCGCCGCCGAGGTGGCCATGGCCACGGTGATGGTGCTCGAACGGCTGGGACGGATCGACCGCCGGCTGCGCGAGGCGCCGTCCGCCGCCGCCGCCCTCAACCGGCTCCAGGAGACGGCGCCCGACCCGCACCACCCCTTCGCCTGGCTGCAGCCGCGACAGGACCGGTTCGGCGTGTTCGTGCCCATCCTCATGGGCGTGGGCGTCATGGCGTCGGCCCTGGCGTGGGTCGTCGAGCGCCTTGCTCGGGCTACCGCCCGACCGGCCCTGGAGCGGGGGCTGGCGGTTCGGCTGCAACCCCTCGCCTGGCCCGACCTCCCGCTCGACCAGTCCGAGCAGGACGTCCGCTCCCTGCTGGGAGGCCCCCAAGCACTCCAGGCGGAGTGAAACGCACCATCGTCCTGCTGGTCCCGTGCCAGAGCACCCTCCACCACAAGCTCACGCCACCAGGGATCGCCGCCGTGGGGACGGACCGGTTCCGGCTGGTCTTCGAGCCCGCCATCGGCGAGCACAGCTGGCGACGTCTGCAGGGGTGTCTGGAGGACATGAGCGTGGACAACATGCTGGCCAACGTGGTCCGGAAGCGGGACCTCGCCGCGGGCTAGAGCCAGGGCGAGCACGGCGCGGCGTGGGGCAGGGGCCCCACGCTCGGGAGGAGGCCGGGCCGGCTCCGTGCCGAACGGTGTGGTCGGGCCCCGGCCGGGGCGGCGAAGCCGCCAGAGATTCAGTGTCCGCCGAAGGCGATGGCGGCGACCACGTCCATGCGGTCGACCTCGGCCAGCGGCCGCTCGATGTGGAAGGTGTAGGAGCTCTCCCCCGGCGTGCTGATGGCCAGCTCCGTCACCAGCGGGGAGCAGCGGGGGTCGTTTCCGGGCTTCTCCTGAATGGAGACGGTGGCGGCCGGGTCGAGCCCCAGCTCCTCGCGGGCCCACGCTTCGACCTGCGCCTCCACGGCGGTCAGAGGCCGAGGTTGTGGGCGATCCGCCGGGGTGCATCCAGAACCCGGCTGAGGGCGGTCACCACACCCGGCGTGCGAGGTGCGTAGCCGTCGTCGAGGCGAGCCACGAACGTCACCTGTTCGAGGGTCGGCGGGCCGACGGCCAGGTTGCGGCGGACGGCGCCCCGGCCGTTCAGCTCACCCTCGGCCACCAGCCAGGAGCCGGCCATGGCCCCCGTGCGACCCACGCCGGCGCCGCAGTGGACGAAGGTGAGGCCTCCGGCCCGCGTCACCCGCAGGAACTCGTCGATCTGGTCGCGGGTGGGCACCTGGCCGTCGCGCACCGGCAGGCGCAGCGACTGCATCCCGAGCGAACGGACGATGGCCTGGTCGGCCTCGGCCTGAGGCTCGGCCCTGAGGTCGACGATGACCTTGACCCCGTTGGCGGCCAGGGCCCGGTAGCCCTCGGGCGTCGGAGCCGCACCCCGCCACAGCTTGTCGTCGACCGCTTCCAGGTTGTTCACGCCACGGATAGGAGCGACATCGATCCTGGGAGTGGTTCCCCGGGCGATCCAGGAGGCGCCGAGGATGGCCAGGTTGCCGGCCAGGACCAGGCCCACGAGTACGCCCGCGCCGATCAGCAGCTTCCTGCTGGCAGCGCGCACTCGCATCGATTCCTCCTCAGAGGTCCGGCCAAACCGCCCGTACCTTCTGATATGTACTCGGCAAGGCCTCGGGCAAAACGCGCGATTCCGCGACCGTGGTCAAAAAGTTCGTGTCACCAGACCAGCGCGGCAGGACGTGGACGTGAAAATGGCCAGGAACTCCTGCACCAGCGGGGCGCCCCAGGTTAGCCCCCAGATTCAGACCGTCGGGGTGGTAGGCCGCCTTCAAGGCCCGTACCGCCTCCGTGACCGACGCCCAGACAGCCCCCGCCTCGTCGTCCCTCAGCTCTTCCAGCTCCCCCACGTGACGCACAGGCATGACCATCAGGTGACCGCTCGTGTAGGGGTAGGCGTTGAGGACGACAGCGCACCGGTCGTCCCGCCGTACGACGTACGTGCGCTCCCCCGGCTCGTCGGACGCGAGGATCCGGCAGAAGACACAGTCCTCGGCGTTGCCCGCCGTCTCCCCCGCCGCCGACTCCACGTAGGGC
>JAIVIH010000338.1 GCA_020200615.1 Actinomycetota bacterium
ACGATGATCTCAAGGGCGCCTCGGGTACGGAGGCCCTGGTTCGAGCCGATCCAAGACCCGAGGGGCATCACCGTGGCGCACCCGACCTCTTCCAGGCGCTTGCACAGCACGGGATCGGCGTTCACGTAGGGAAGCACGGTGAAGCCGTCGGCGACGAGGATCTCGGCCGCCTTGAGCGTCTCCACGGGGTCGGGAAGGAGGTAGCGGGGGTCGGGGGTGATCTCGAGCTTGATCCACGTGGGCAGCCCCGCGGCACGGGCCAGACGGGCCAGCCGCACCGCTTCCTCGGCGTCGTCGGCGCCGCTCGTGTTGGTGAGCAGCAGGACCCGATCGGGGTCGATGGCGTCGAGGATGTCGTCGTCATCGCCGCTCCCGGGCGACGGAGACAGCGGCGCGTCCATCCGGCGCAGGGCGACGGTCACCATCTCGGTGCCCGACGCCTCGATGGCCCCTCGGAGGGCAGCGTTGGACGGGAACTTCCCGGTGCCGACGAACAGCCGCGAGCTGAACTGGCGCCCGGCGATCACCAGGGCATCGCTTCCGTTGAGATCGGACAAGGTGCCACGCTCCCTTCGCCCGCATTACCGGGCCGGTTGACTTGAGGGTCGCGAGCCGTTCGTACTCGCCTCTCAGCCCGGCGCTCCGAGCTCCCCTGCGTTTGCCTGGCCGTTGGGACGACCAGGCTCGGAACTACGGTACTCGCCGTGCGCCTGTGGACCGTCGACGAGGCTCGGGCCTACCTTCCGAGGGTCCGCGAGCTGGTCGAGGTCATCCGCCAGGCGGCGCTCGTGCGCTCCGGCCGGCACCCCTCGACCAACGGGCAGCGGTCGTCGCTGGTTGACGCCCAGGAGGCGTACGAGGAGCTCCAGGCGGGCGACATCATCCTCCGGGACGCCACCACCGGCCTCATCGACTTCCACGCCCAGGGGGAGGACGGCGTCGTCTACTACCTGTGCTGGCGGCGCGGCGAGCCCGAGCTGGCCTGGTGGCACCTGCCCGAGGAGGGCTTCCCCGGCCGCAAGCCCCTGCCCCGAGAGCCATGAGCACCCGGAAGCTCATCATCGCCGCCCTGCTCTGCGGTCTGCTGATCCTGGTCGCGTTCGCCGTCCAGGTCTCGCTGATGCCGTAGGCCCACCCCGGGCGAGGGGTTCCTGCCTTCCCGCCAGGACAAGATCACGTACTCACTAGTCTGAGGTCATGGCCGAGCAGTTCGACGTCGTCGTCATCGGAGGGGGCCCGGGCGGGTACGCGGCCGCCCTTTACGGGGCGGGAGCGGGCCTCAGGGTTGCAGTCGTCGAGCGCGAGAAGGTGGGTGGCACCTGCCTGCACCGGGGTTGCATCCCGGCCAAGCAGTTCCTGGAGACGGCCACCGTCTTCCGCACCGTGGCCGGGGCCAAGGAGTTCGGCGTCATGGCTGACCAGCCCACGGTCGACTTCGCCGCCTCCCAGGCTCGCAAGCAGAAGGTCGTCGACCAGCTGTGGAAGGGCCTCCAGTCGCTCATGAAGGGCCGCAAGATCACGACCGTCCAGGGAACGGGCACCCTCCAGCCGCATCAGACCGTACGGGTGGACGACGGGACCGAACTGAAGGGGCGGGCGGTGATCCTGGCCAGTGGATCGGTCCCCCGCACCCTTCCCGGATTCGACGTCGACGGCCGGTTCGTCCTCACGTCGGACGAGGTCCTGGCCCTCGACCGGCTACCCGCATCGGCCGCCGTCATCGGAGGCGGGGCCATCGGGTGTGAGTTCGCGTCTCGATGATGAGCGACCTGGGAACCCAGGTGACGATCCTCGAGGCCCTCCCCCAGATCCTCCCCGGTTGTGACGCCGACGTGGCCAACGTGGTCGTGCGATCGTTCAAGCGCCGGGGCATCGACGTGCGCACCGGGGTACGGATCGAGGGCCACGATCCTTCGGGCGAGCAGACGACGGTCAAGCTGGCCGACGGGTCCTCGGTGACGGTGGACGCCATCGTGATGAGTGTCGGCCGGCGGCCCCTGTCGGAGACGCTCGGGCTGGACGGCACGGCGGTGGAGGTCGACGCCAAGGGCTTCGTGGTGGTCGACGAGCACCTGCGCACGGGTGAGGACGGCGTCTACGCCCTCGGTGACCTGATCAACACCCCGCAGCTCGCCCACGTGGGCTTCGCCGAAGCCATCGTCGCCGTCAAGGACATCCTCGGGGAAGATGCGGTGCCGGTCGACTACCAGCGCGTCCCCTGGTGCATCTACTGCTTCCCGGAGGTGGCCTTCGCCGGGCTGTCCGAGCAGGCCGCCGAAGACGCAGGGATCGACGTGGTCGTGGCCAAGCACCGCTTCAACGGCAACAGCCGCGCCCTCATCGTGGGCGAGCCCGAGGGTTTGGTGAAGGTCATCGCCGAGAAGGGGGCCGACGGCAAGGCCGGCCGCCTGCTCGGGGTACACATGGTCGGACCCTGGGTCACCGAGCAGCTGGCCGAGGGCTACCTGGCCGTCAACTGGGAGGCCACCCCCGACGAGGTCAGTCACTTCATCCATCCACACCCGACGTTGTCGGAGACATTCGGCGAGACCGTCATGGCGCTCACCGGAAGGGGGCTTCACGGCTGATGCCCGACATCACCATGCCGCAGCTGGGCGAGACCGTCACGGAGGGAACCATCACCAAGTGGTTCAAGAAGGTCGGCGAGCAGGTGGTGGAGGACGAGCCGCTGTTCGAAGTGTCGACCGACAAGGTCGACTCCGAAGTCCCCTCCACCGCCTCCGGGTACGTGTCGGAGATCCTCGTGCAGGAGGGCGAGACGGTCGACATCGGCGTCAAGCTGGCGGTCATCGAAGCGGGCAAGCCCGGAGAGGGAGGCGGGACCTCGCAGGCGGAAGCCACCGAGGAGGCTGAGGGCGGCGAGCCGGCCGAGGCCAAGGCCGAGTCGCCCCCGTACGAGGAGCAGACCGAGCCCGTCCCCGAGGACAGCGACCCCCGCCCGCCGGGCGCCGAAGCGGAGGCGGCCAGCGCCGAGCGCCAGCAAGAGCGGGTGGAGGCCGAGGACAGTTCGACCCCTCCGAAGGAGACCGCCAAGCCGGCGCCTGCGGCCGAGGCTGCCCCGCCCACCCCTCCGAGCACATGATCAAGTCGCAGGCCACGTCGGCCCATGTGCTGGTGGCGACCGAGGTCGACTACTCGGGCGTCGACCGGGTGAGGATGGCCGAGCGCAACGCCTTCAAGGAGAAGGAGGGCTTCTCCCTCACCTACCTGCCCTTCATCGCCCGCGCCCTCATCGACGCCCTCGCCGATTTCCCCCACGTCAACTCCTCGGTGGGGGACAACGCCCTGACCATCCACCGTCGCATCCACCTGGGAATCGCCGTCGACCTCAGCTTCGAGGGACTCATCGTCCCCGTCGTGCACGACGCCGACCAGATGCGCCTGCGGGCCCTGGCCCGGAGGATCGCCGACCTGGCGCACCGCGCCCGTTCCCGGGAGCTGACGGCGGACGACATCTCGGGCGGCACCATCACCATCACCAACCCCGGGCCCTTCGGGACGTTCCTCACGTTCCCCGTCATCAACCAGCCTCAGGTGGCCATAGTCTCCACCGACGGCATCCGGAAGCGCCCGGTGGCGGTGGAGCTGCCCGACGGGTCCGACGCCGTCGCCGTCAGGCCGGTGGGAGTGCTCGGTCTCGCGTTCGACCACCGTGCCTTCGACGGTGCCTACGCTTCCGCGTTCCTGGCCCGGGCCAAGGAGATCCTGGAAACCCGCGACTGGTCCCAGGAGGTCTAGCCCGGTATGGGAGCACCGCTCCGGGCCCGCTGGTTGGGCCGAGTGCGCTTCGCCGACGCCCTGGCCCTTCAGAGGTCCCTGTTCCTACAGGCGTCTGACCCCTACCTGCTCCTGCTGGAGCACCCCCACGTGTTCACCCTCGGGCTCCGGGGCGACATGCAGCACGTGCTCGTCGATCCCGCCGCCGTCGGCGCCGAGCTGGTCCGCACCAACCGGGGGGGCGACGTCACCTACCACGGACCGGGGCAGCTGGTCGGCTACCCGATCCTGTCGTGGCCCGACGGTCCCGACGCCACCCCCGCCTACGTGCACTCCGTCGAGCAGGTCGTCATCGACGCCTGCGCCGACGTCGGCCTGCCCGGCCTGGGTCGGCTCCCGGGCTATCCCGGTGTCTGGGTGGATGTCGACGGCCCCGACCCCCGGAAGGTTTGCGCCGTGGGGGTCCGCCGCACCCGGGGCCGCACGATGCACGGCTTCGCCCTCAACGTGGAGCCCGACCTGGCCTGGTTCGACCGGATCGTGCCCTGTGGCATCCCCGACAAGGCCGTCACGTCCCTGGCCGCCGAGGGGGTCACCGCCTCCATGAGAGACGTGGTCGAGGCCGTCGTGGACCGAGCTTCCCGGCGATGGGCCGCCGGCCGGGTCGACCGGGCTGACGTCGCCTGGCGCGCCCCGTCAGCCGGAGTCGATGGTTCGCACGGCGACCGCCGGCGGGCCGAGGCCGGCCTCGTCGACGGCCTTTCCATAAGCGAACGCAAGCCGCCGTGGCTGCGGGTCCAGGCCGACATGGGGCCCGGATACCGGAAGCTGAAGCGCACCATGCGCTCCCTCGACCTCGTCACCGTTTGCGAAGAGGCGGGCTGCCCCAACATCTTCGAGTGCTGGAACGACGGGACCGCCACCTTCATGATCAACGGCGAGCGCTGCACCCGCTCCTGCGGTTTCTGCCTGGTCGACACCCGGCGCCCGTCAGGTCCGCCCGATCCCGAAGAGCCGGAGCACGTGGCCGAGGCGGTGGCCCACATGGGCCTGTCCCACGCCGTGGTCACGGCCGTGGCGCGCGACGACCTGTCCGACGGCGGGGCGGGCCAGTTCGTGGACACCGTCGCCGCCATCCGCCGCCGCTGCCCTCAGACGACGGTCGAGCTGCTCATCCCCGACTGCAAGGGCGACCCGGAGGCGTTGAACACCCTCTTCGCCGCTCGCCCGGACGTGCTCAACCACAACCTGGAGACGGTGGCGCGGCTGCAGCGGGCGGTGCGGCCCCAGGCGTCCTACGCCCGAAGCCTGGGCGTGCTGGGCCAGGCCGGGGCGGCCGGGCTGGTCACCAAGTCGGGCCTGATCGTCGGCATGGGTGAGACCGAGGAAGAGGTCCTCTCCGCCATGATCGACCTGCGCAGCGTGGGCGTCGACATCCTCACCGTGGGGCAGTACCTCCGGCCCACGTCCGACCACCTCCCGGTCGCACGGTGGTGGCGACCGGAGGAGTTCGACCGCATCCGCCAGGCCGGCCTGGCCATGGGCTTCGCCCACGTGGAGGCCTCTCCCCTGACCCGCTCCAGCTACCACGCCCGCCAGGCGACGGAGGCCGCCGCAGGGGGTCAGGTCGGTCCGTAGCGGGCCCGCTCACTGCGGGGACCGGTTGTGCGCCGCGTTCGGCTTCAGCCCGTCCGCGGTGAGGCGCGCCATCCGCTCGCAGGCCCGCCGGGCGAACTTCACCTGCTGGCGCCGGCCGAAGAGCCGTAGGCCTAGGCCCACGATGGGGTTGGGGACGCGGGACCGGCGGGAGAACCGGCACGTGCGGAACTCCACTTCTCCCGTGTCCAGCCACTTCCACACCTCGTAGTCCATCTGTCCCATCTCCAGGTGACCCTGAAGGGTGCGGTAGTTCCACCCCCACACCTGCACCTTCCGTCCGTCGACCACGCGCGCCTCTTCGACCACGCCCCCGACACGAACGCCCAACCGGAAGCGAAGGCCGTAGAAGCGAGCCTCGAGGAGCATGTCGCGCTCCTCCAGCGGCCGGTCCGGGTGGTAGACGGCGCGGACAATCGCAGGATCGGCGAACTCGTAGTTGCGCATAAGCTCGCGGGCGACCTCCCACGAGCCGCCGGGGACGGGTGGCCCCGGCGGTTCGGAGGGCAGCGGCTCGCAGTACTCGTCGACCAGCCAACCCTTCTCCGGCGTGAACTGGCCCCGCTGGCCGAGGTCGAAGTTGAGGCCCTTGTCGTGGAGCTCGTCGAGGATGCGCCTCGCCTCGGGGTCGCCCAGCGATGCCCCACCCCTGAACGCAGCCTCGCCCACTCGCCTGGTGTCAATGTCGATGCCCCCCGCCAGCCGGCCGCCAGCCACCTCCGACACCCGCTCCAGGAAGGAGATCCACATGTGGAGCTGGACCTCCTTGGCCATGCGGACGCCCTGGTACATGAAGCTCGAGAGGCGGTCCCCGCTGCGGGCCCAGGACTCGATGGTGAAGACCAGCTCCTTGTTCGAGGCACCTGCGACCCGGAACTCGATCTGCCCCGCCTCCAGATGCCCCTCCAGCGTGACCAGCTGGAAGGAGGTGGGCGTCACCGCGACCACCCGCACGGGTCCGTCCCATGGCCCCGGCATGCGCACCACGAACTCGTCTCCTGGCCGGAGGGTGCCGTCCTCGCCGCGGACCTTGTGGAAGCGGGCGAACTCCGTAGGCGCAACCGCGTCGAGGTCGGTGCTGACCTGTTCGAACAGGTCTTCGGGTGTGTAGCGGGAGTCACTGATCCGGGCCTGGTACCGGCGGTGGAAGAGGGGACCGGCGCCCTGCTCGGGAAGTTGGACTTCGTCGTGGGACACATCGGGCGGGAGGTCGGGCGGACAGTCCTCAGCCAGTGACCCCGGCCGCTCTCGACGGTGGAAGGGCGTCGTCCGCCACATGTAGTGCCACGACGTGAGCCCGATCCCAAAGGTAGCTTGCCCGAATGCTAACTGGACTCCTGCACTCCAGCGGACTGCGCGGCTGGCACCTTCACCTGACGTCGCTCGGATCCGTGGGGCTCTGCATCGGCCTGTGGATCCGGGCCAAGACCGTCGACCAGGACGAGCGGGGGAACGCCGAGCGGCGCGCCCTCTTCGTAGGGCTGTGGCCGCCCACCCTCTGGCTGATCGGGGACTCCCTCGAGCGTCACGACTAGCCGGTCTTACGGCCAGAGGAGCTGGCCCACCCACTCGTCTGGGTCGGAGCCCCGCCGGTACCGGATGCGGTGGTGCAGGCGGTCCGGGAGGCCCTGCCACAGCTCGATCTCCTCGGGGACGATCCGGTAGCCGCCCCAGTAGGGGGGTCGTGGGACGGGACGGCCGGAGAACTCCTCCACCACCTCGACCAGCCGGGCCTCGAGCTCCTCCCGGTTGGCCAGGGGCTGGCTCTGGCGGGACGCCCATGCCCCAAGCTGGTGCCCGCGAGGGCGGCCCGCGAAGTACCGGTCGGACTCCTCGGGCGCCAGTCCCTCCACGGGGCCCTCGACCCGCACCTGGCGCTGCAGCTCGTCCCACACGAGCACCAGGGCGGCCCGGGGATTGGCGGACAGCTCCCCGCCCTTGCGGCTCCGGGTGTCCGAGTAGAAGACGAACCCTCGCCGGTCCAGACCCCGGAGGATGACGGCCCTGGCCGAGGGCCGGCCGTCGGGGCTGGCCGTGGCCACGATGGCGGTGTCGTAGCCGGGCAGGCCGGCCGTCTTGGCCTCGGCCAGCCACCCCTCCACCTGCTCGACCGGGTTCATGGGGCCCAGTGTCCCGCGACCACCGGTACCCTCGCCCCGTGGCTGCCGACTTCGCCCATCGTGCCGACCGCGTCCGGGTCCGGATGGGCGACGTGGGCGTCGACGCTCTGCTTCTCTCGCTAGGCGCCGACCTGCCCTGGTTGACGGGCTACGCAGCCATGCCCCTCGAGCGGCTGACCATGCTCGTGCTGCCCGACGACGGCCTCGCCACCCTGGTGGTACCTGCGCTGGAAGCCCCTCGCGTGGCACCGTGCCCCGACGTGTTCTCTATCCGGCCCTGGGCCGAGACGGAGGACCCGGTCGCCGTCGTCGCCGGGCTCGTCGGCCGGCGGCGACGGCTGGCCGTCTCCGACCGCACGTGGGCGACGTCCGTCCTGGGGCTTCAGAAGACGCTCCCCGAGGCGCTATGGCAGGTGGCGTCGACCGTCGTCGGACCGCTGCGGGCGGTCAAGGACAAGGGCGAGATCGCGGCCCTGGCCGAGGCCGCCTCGGCCGCCGACCGGGTCGCGGGCCAGCTCCTGGGCGGCGAAGTGCCGCTGATCGGACGGACGGAGGCGGACGTGTCGAGGGACCTCGGCG
>JAIVIH010000339.1 GCA_020200615.1 Actinomycetota bacterium
GGCCGGGCGTGGCCGAGGCCCGCACGGCCGAAGCCATCCTCCGCCGGTACCCAGCCGGCCTCGTCCTCGCGCCACCCGGACACCGCCTCTCCCGGGCCCAGGTGGCCCCACCGGGGACCGAGGTCAGGACCGGCGGGCTACTGGTGCGCGTCGAGCACGCCGAAGACCGGCTGGCGGCCACCGTGACCACCGCTCCCCCGGCACTCGGGGCCACCGCCGCCCGCGGACCTCCCGGGTAGCGTCGGCGCGCCGTGCACCTGACCCTGGGGACACAGTCCTTCGACCTCACCACCCGCGCCTTGGTGGTGGGAACGGTCGAAGCCGCCCCGTCGCGGGCCCCGGCGCTCGTGAGCGACTGCGCCCAGCGGTTGGTGGCCGAGGGAGCCGACGTCGTCGAGGTGTTGGCGGAAGAGGACGAGGCCATAGCGGCGGAGTTCGTGGCTGTGGTGGTGGCGCGCGTCGCCGTCCCCGTGGCCATTGCCTCGAGCCGGTGGCAGGTCCTCGCCGCCGGCTACGCCGCAGGGGCCGTGTTGGGGTCGCACGGCGGCCATGAGGCGGAGTCGGACTTCCTCCGGGCCAGCGCCGCGGCGGGCGCGTCGGTGATCCTCCCGTGCCCCCCGCCCGCTCACGAGGGATCCGATCGGCGCCCGGCCCTCATCGAACGGGCGCGCCGAGCGGAGGCGGCCGGAATTCCGCGCCAGCAGATCGTGGTGGAACCCGTCGTCGATCGGCGCCTTCTCAGGGCCGCCCGGCGCGTGGCCGAGCTCGGCTATCCCGTCCTCCTCACCGTCTCCCCGTCGACCCTCTCGACTCTGGCCGATGAGCCAGGCCGCGACCCGGATGACGACCGGGCCCTCGCTCTCGCGGCCACCGCCCTTGCCGTCACCGGCGGGTGGCGCCTGGTGCGGACGTCCGATGTCAAAGGCGTCCGGCGGGTCTGCCGCGTGCTGGCCGCCGTCCTGGAGGCCGGGGACCGGTGACCGGCCCGGGAGGCCGGTCCGAGCAGGCCTTCACTGGGGAGCCATCGGAGATGGGGCCCCAGTGACCGCGTTTCCCGCCTACCTGGTTCGCGGCGGCGACGACGTGGCCGTGGGCGACACCCTGCGCACGCTCCTCGGGGAACTGGTGGGCGAGGGCGATCCCGGGCTGATGGTCGAAGACCTCTCGGGCGACGAGTACGAGATCGCCCACATCGTCGACGCAGCCCAGACCCCCCCGTTTCTCAGTGACCGCCGGGTGGTCGTGGCTCGGGGGGTCGGGCGTTTCTCCACGGCCGACGTCGCGCCCCTCGTCGCCTACCTCAACGACCCCCTGCCGACGACGTCGGTGGTCCTGGTGAGCGGCGGCGGCCAGCTGGCCCGGCCGCTCGTCTACGCGGTTCGCAAGGTGGGCCACGTGGTCGACGCTGACGTTCCCGGCGGGCGGGGTCGATCGACGTGGCTGGCCGCTCGGCTGCGCGACGGCCCGGTACGGCTGGAGGCGCCGGCGGCCGCCGCCGTGGGGGAGCACCTGGGAGAGGACCTGAGCCGCCTCCCCGGCCTGATGGAGACCCTCGCCGCCGCCTACGGGCAAGGCGACATCCCCTCGTAATCCTGGCCAGCCTGCACAACCACTACGGCCGCATGCTCCGGCTGGAGGGCGCCCCGGATGTCACCGATGAGAAGTCGGCCTCCACCGCCCTGGGGCTGACCGGCTCCACGTTCCCGGCCAAGAAGGCGCTGCTGCAGTCCCGGCGGGTGGGCTACGCAGGAATCGCCCGGGCTATCGGGCTCATCGCCGACGCCGACCTGGCCCTCAAGGGGACGGTCGACTGGCCCGGCCATCTCGTGCTGGAGGTGCTGGTGGCCCGCCTGGCCGCCGGCAGCCGGGCCTCAGGTTCCGGTGGATGGTGCCCTTGGCCGCAGCCTTGTCGATCCGCTTGACAGCCAGACGCACGGCGTCGGCGCTGGTGGCGTCCCCCTCCTCGGTGGAGGCCACGGCGTTCTTGACGCGGGTCTTGATCTCGGAACGGACGGCCTTGTTGCGGACGCGACGGCGCTCGTTCTGACGGTTGCGTTTGATCTGGCTTTTGATGTTGGCCACGGCCCACCGAGGCTACAGGATTCCGCGAGGACCCTCGCCCGGCTGGGTTCCTTGGTCCGCTATCACCCGCGCAGCAGACTGGCCGGATGCTGCTCCGGGGGCGACAGGGGACCGAGCTGGAGCTGGGCATCGTGGGGTACGAGTATCCCGACGAGCGCTTCGACCCCTGGGACTCGAACTGGCTGCTGGTCTCGGTGCGGGTGCTCTCCCCCGAGGGCAGCTGGGAGGTTGTCGACCCCTGCCTCACCACCTGGGAGGGCGAGCGCCTGGCCCGCTTGCTGACTGCCCTGGGCCGGCGCGCCGACCTCGTGGCCGGGCGACCCCTCGGCCTCAGCGAGCCGAACCTGACGATCACCGGACGGCCCGTCCGCGGCCAACCCGACCGGGTCGACGTCCGGGCCTGCTTCGCTCTGGAGCTCCGACCGCCCTGGCTGAAGACGGTGTCCGGGAGCGGGAACCTGTGCGTCGACCTCGATGTCGGCCGCCCGGACCTGGCGAGGGCGGCCGGCGACCTGCGGGCCGATCTGGCCCGGTTCCCCCAGAGAGGCGACGACCCGACCTTGTAGCGTCGCCGCCGTGGAACGACGGCTCGCGATGCTGGTGCTCGTGGCCAGCGTGGCCCTCGTCGGGGGCCCTGCCCGATCGGCCGGCGCCTCGTGTGCACCGACCCCGGCAGTGCCCCAGGCCTTGGCCGAGAGCGACCTCGTCTTCATCGGGACGGCGGTCAGCCTGGCCAACGACGACCGGTGGGCGACGTTCGTGATCGAGCGCACCTGGAAGGGTGACCCCGGAGCGGAGCGGGTCGAGGTGCGGGCCGGACCGCCGGGCAGTGGCGGCGGAGGCGGCAACGGGGCCGCCACCAGCGTGGACCGCACCTATCAGCTCGGAACCCGCTACCTCGTCTTCGCCCGGGCCGTTTCCTCCGGCGACCGCTCCTACGGGGCCGGCGCCCTCTGGTCGGACAACGCCTGCTCCGCCACCCAGCCCTACACCGCCGGCCTCGGCCAGTTCCGCCCCGAGCGAGCGGCACCCCTGGACGAGCGAACCCCTCCGGCCACCATCCGGGCACCCCTCCCGCCCATCCGCACGCCTCGGGGCGGAGGGCAAGGGGAGGCGTCGTGGGCGTGGGTGCCCGGGATCGTCACCCTCGTCATCGTCCTCGGTGTGATCTTCATCCCCCACCGCGGCCGGGCCAAAGAACCGGTCCGGCCCTGACCGGGGCCCGAGCGGCCCTCTGAGCGGAGTGCCGGGGCCCGAGCGGCCCTCTGAGCGGAGTGCCGGGCCCGAGCGGCCCTCTGAGCGGAGTGCCGGGCCCGAGCGGCCCTCTGAGCGGAGTGCCGGGCCCGAGCGGCTCTCTGAGCGGAGTGCCGGGCCCGAGCGGCCCTCTGAGCGGGTGGCGCACCCGGCCCCTCTCAGGCAAGCGAGAATGATGGGGCCGTGATTCCTCAGCACCGAACCCGCAACTTCGCCATCATCAGCCACATCGACCACGGGAAGACGACGCTGTCCGACCGGATCCTCGAGCTATGCGGCGCCGTCGACCCTCGCGACATGCGCGAGCAATACCTCGACTCCATGGACATCGAGCGCGAGCGGGGGATCACGATCAAGGCCCAGAACGTTCGCCTCACGTGGAAGGGCCACACGCTCCACCTCATTGACACGCCCGGCCACGTGGACTTCGGTTACGAGGTGTCCCGGTCGCTGGCTGCGTGCGAGGGGGCCGTCCTACTGGTCGACGCCACCCAGGGCATCGAGGCCCAGACCCTGGCTAACGCCTACCAGGCTCTGGAGCACGACCTGGAGATCGTGGCCGCGGTCAACAAGATCGACCTCCCAGCGGCCGACCCTGAGCGGGTCATGGCCGAGATCGAGACCGTGCTCGGTATCGACCCCTCGACCGTCCTCCGCATCAGCGGCAAGACGGGCGACGGCGTGCCCGAGCTCCTCGACGTCATCGTGGAGCGGGTGCCGCCGCCCAGAGGCGACCCCGATGCCCCGCTGCAGGCCCTGCTGTTCGACTCCTACTACGACCAGTACCGGGGCGTGATCAGCGCCGTCCGGGTCGTCAACGGGGTGTTGACGACGGGCGCCCGGCTGCGCTTCATGCAGGCCCGGGTCACCCACGACGCGGAGGAGATCGGCGTGCGCTCGGCCGCGCCCGTCCCCGTCGGCGACCTGGGTCCGGGCGAGGTGGGCTACCTGATCGCCGGGGTGAAGGACGTGGGCGAGGCCCGGGCCGGCGAGACCGTGACCACCGCCGCCCATCCCGCCCCAGAGCCGCTCGTGGGCTACCGCGAGCCCAAGCCCATGGTTTTCTGCGGCCTCTACCCGATCGACGGCGACGAGTTCTCCGACCTCCGGGAGGCACTGGAGAAGCTCCGGCTCAACGACTCGTCCTTTACCTTCGAGCCCGAGTCGTCGGGTGTGCTCGGGTTCGGGTTCCGGTGCGGGTTCCTGGGCCTCCTGCACATGGAGATCGTGCGCGAGCGGCTGGAGCGGGAGTTCGACCTGGGCCTCATCGCCACCGCCCCGTCGGTGGCTTACGTCGCTCACCTCGGCGACGGCGGCACGGTCACCGTCTCCAACCCTTCCGACCTCCCCACGCCCAACAAGCTCAGCGCCATCGAGGAGCCGTACCTCACCCTGACCCTGCTGCTCCCCACGGAGTACACGGGCACGGTCATGGACCTCTGCCAGACCCGGCGAGGCGAGATGCAGAAGATGGAGTACCTCGGGCCCGAGCGGGTCGAGCTCGTCTACCGGGTCCCCCTGGCCGAGGTCGTGATCGACTTCTTCGACCAGCTCAAGAGCCGCACCAAGGGCTACGCCAGCCTGGACTACGAGCCCGCGGGATACGAGCAGGCCGACCTGGTGAAGGTCGACCTGCTGCTCAACGGGGTCCAGGCCGACGCCTTCAGCGCCATCCTCCACAAGAGCAGGGCCGAGGAGTACGGCCGGCGCCTCACCGAGAAGCTCAAGGAGCTCATCCCCCGCCAGCTCTACGACGTGCCCATCCAGGCCGCCATCGGCGGGCGGATCGTGGCCCGTACCACGGTCAAGGC
>JAIVIH010000340.1 GCA_020200615.1 Actinomycetota bacterium
GGCAGCGAGGACGCGCCCGCAGGCGGTTCCGCGCCCGAGGAGGCGGCTGGGTCAGGCGACTCCGGCGAGTCCGGCGAGAAGATCCCCGCCCACCTGCTGGCCCGGAGCCAGACGGACGCCGGCGGAGGCGGGGGAGGCACGGCGACGGCGACGGCCACGGCCCAGGCTCCGGCGGCAGCGACGACGGCCACCGCACCCGCCCCCGTGGCCCGCGGCCCGGAGGGGCACACCCAGCGCCTCCTCACCGTGGTCAAGGCGGGGTCGATTCAGGACGTCAAGGCCACCCCGACGGACAAGGTCCACGTCTGGCCCCATCTGCTGGTGGGCGAGTTCGTGGCCGCCCTGGCCATGACCGCCTTCCTCCTGATCTTCTCCGCCCTGGTGAACGCCCCCTTCCTGGCCGCGGCCAACTTCAACTTCACGCCCAACCCGTCCAAGGCGCCCTGGTACTTCCTGGGCCTCCAGGAGCTCCTGACCATGTTCCACCCCATGGTGGCGGGGGTCACCATCCCGGGTATGGGCATCTTCCTGCTGATGTTCGCCCCCTTCCTTGACAAGAACCCGAGCACCAAGCCCGAGGACCGCAAGTTCGCCATCGCCCTGATGACGGCGTTCATAATGTTCTGGGCCGTGCTGGTGATCATCGGCTGCTTCTTCCGGGGCCCCGGATTCAACTTCACCTTCCCGTGGCGGGATGGCGTCTTCTTTGACCTCTAGGAGCCTGCGAGCACACTGATGGACACTGGAACGATCTTCCTGCTGGCAGTGATCGGCGTCTTCGCCGCCGCCTTCTTGTTCCTGTTCGCCACGGCCCGGCGTCGGGATGCCGACCGCGCCCTCCGCCACCTCCCCGAGGAGGCGGACGTCGCGGCCGGGGACACCAGCCCGGC
Source organism: Actinomycetota bacterium (assembly GCA_020200615.1). The sequence goes on from JAIVIH010000340.1 coordinate 891, forward strand.
CCTCATCTCCGCCGAAGCGGCGCCCCGAAGCGGCCGTGACGTGGAGCGGTCCGTCGCCCTCGAGCGCCACCGCGACACCGGTCCCGCTCCCGCTCCGCCGGCACCGCCTCCGGCCATCCCCGACGAGGAGACCCTCGGGGTCACCCGCCGCCAGGTGCTGAACCGGGGCATCGTGGCCTCCATGCTGGTGGCCATCAGCGGCTTCGGCGGCTCGATGCTGGCCATGCTGTGGCCGTCGCTGTCCGGTGGCTTCGGGGCCAAGGTCCGGGTCGGCCGGATGGAGGAAGTGCTGGACGAGATCGCCCAGACCAAGGAGCCCTTCTACTACGCCGCCGGCCGCTTCTACATCAACCCCTACCCCAAAGAAGGGGTCCAAGCAGCCAAGAACGTCACCGCCTACGGCGCCGTCATCGAAGGGTACGAGGCCGGCCTCGTGGCCGTGTACCAGAAGTGCCCGCACCTCGGCTGCCGGGTGCCGTGGTGCAAGACCTCGCAATGGTTCGAATGCCCTTGTCACGGGTCGCAGTACAACCGGGTGGGCGAGAAGAAGGGTGGCCCTGCCCCTCGGGGAATGGACCGTTTCCGGGTCACGGTCGAGGGCGGCCAGGTCACGGTCGACACGAGCCAGATCATCCCCGGGCCGCCCATCGGCACCAACACCACCGGCCAGGAGTCCGAGGGTCCCCACTGCATCGGCGCCGTGAGCGAGCATTGATTCTGTGAACCCCGTGTTCGCCGTGACCCAGCAGGAGCGGGTCGCACTCATCGTCGTGCTGCTTCTCAGCGTCGGTTGGATGATCTACCTCCTCAGCGCCGCCCGCCGCACCTACACGCCCGGGGCCGAGCTCGAGGTCGCCCCCAACCGCAAGCTCTATTACGACGACGAGGTCATGGAGGGGCCCCGGCTCACCCGGTACCTCTGGTGGGCGTTCGCCACCCTGGCCATCCTGGCCGTGGGCCTCCCCGCCTACTGGTTGCGTGAGCCCTTCCGCCAGGAAGGGGCAGGGTTCGACCGGGGGACCGCCTACTTCGAGCACAGGGCCGTGGAGCGGGGGCTCGAGCTCTTCCAGAGCTCGCCGGGCGACCCGCCCAAGCCCCGGGAGCCCCACTTCGGCTGCGAGAACTGCCACGGAGCCGAGGGCGTCGGCGGCGTGACCCAGTACACCCTCACCGATCCGAGCAACCCCGACGCCCCGCCCAAGCAGGTCCAGTGGACGGCGCCCGCGCTGGACACGGTCATGCTCCGCTACCGCCCTGGAGAAGTGCGCACGATCATCGTCTACGGGCGCGCCGGGACGCCCATGCCGGCGTGGGGCGTGGAGGGCGGAGGACCCATGAACGACCAGCAGATCGACGACCTCCTCGCCTACCTCGAGCACATCAAGCTCGACGAGAAAGAGGTGCAGGCCAAGAACCTGGAGCAGTTCGGCACCGACGGCCAGAAGCTGTTCGAGAACTTCTGCGCCCGCTGCCACACCCAGGGCTACTCGTACGGCGAGGCGGGCCTGCCCGGTGGTGGCGCCTACGGCCCGCCCCTCACCGGGGGCAGCACTCTGCGCCAGTTCCCCAACCCCGAGCAGCACTTCGAGTGGGTGAACGAGACGGCCGAGTTCGGCAAGCAGTACGGCACACGAGGCATCGCCAAGGGAGTCATGCCATTCTTCGGGGGGATGCTGACCAAGGAGCAGGTCCAGGCCGTCGTCGACTACGAGCGGACCCTCTGATGGACGCACTCGTCGCCGCCCTCACCTGGGAGCCGCAGATCAAGGGCGCGCTGTACGTCGTCCTGGCCGTAGTGATCCTCTGCGGCTCGTGCTACATGCTTCTGGCCACCAACACCGGCGCTCGCCTGGGGTTCCTCCTGGCCGCCGCCGGCCTGTTCGGCTTCCTCGCCACCATCGGCATCGTCTGGTGGGTCTACGGGATCGGCCCCAAGGGGCCCGAGCCGAAATGGGACCCCGCCGGCGTGATCACGGGGGATCTGGCGCGGTCGGCCAACCCCGCCCTGGACGGCTTCCCCCGGGAGTGGGAGGAGATCGAGGTGAGCGACCCGGCCGTGGCCGACGCCCAGCCCGTCGTGGACGGCCAGCTGGTCAGCGCCCCCGGCCAGCGACGGATCTTCGCAACGGCGTCCGACTACGTACCCGTCGCCGCCTACAAGAAGGGCGGGGAGTCGTACGGTCCACTGGGCCTGGACTTCCGTCCTCTGGACGTCTTCCACAAGGCCCACTACCTGATCCTGCAGGTGCAGAAGGTGCAGCCGGTGGCGGAGGGCCAGCCCCCCCCGCCCGGTCCGCCGCGCGTCGACGCCTCGACGCCGCCGGTTGCTGTAGTGATGGTTCGCGACTTGGGAGCCCTCCGGCTGAATCCGGCCATCTTCGCCATCTCGTCGACCCTGATCTTCCTCCTGCTCTGTTACCAGCTGCACACGCGGGACCGCGACCTGACGGCGCTGCGCGAGTCAGGTAGTCGGAGCCCCGAACCCGTCTCGCGGTAGGGTTAGCGGGCCCACAGTTATGGCCCAATACCTTCCGCTCCTGGTGATGCTGGTGTTGGCTGGCCTCTTCGCGGGCCTCTCCTTCGTGGCCTCGCACCTGCTGGCGCCCCAGCGGCCGACGGTGGCCAAGCTCTCGCCCTACGAGTGCGGCATCGTCCCCGACAACGAGCCGGCCGAGCGCTTCCCGGTCCGCTTCTACCTGGTGGCGATGATCTTCATCATCTTCGACATCGAGATCATCTTCCTCTTCCCCTGGGCCGTCATCTACCGCAGCCTGGGGGCCTTCGGGCTCTGGGAGATGCTCATCTTCGCCCTGGCCGTGTTCGTCTCGTTCGTGTACCTCATCGGCAACGGGGCCCTGAACTGGGGCCCCCTGCGCAAGCTCACGCCCTTGGCTTCGGAGCCCCGGATGCGGGAGGCCGAGCGCACC
>JAIVIH010000093.1 GCA_020200615.1 Actinomycetota bacterium
CTGGACGAAGTGCCCGGCCGGCAGCATGCGGCGAGCGAAGAGGATGAGGCCCACGGCGAGCCCCCCGAGGGCGAGACCGAGCAGTAGGCCTTCCAACTGCGGCTGCCCGCCGAAGGCGTACACGACGGTGACGCCGACGGCGGCGGCGATGGCAACCCCGAGGGCGACGAGGATCGCGGTCGCTCCCGACGGGCCTGTCTCGCCCGACTCCATTGACCGGTCGGTCGTGCTCATTCCTGCTCTCCCGCTTTCGTGCCGATCCACCGGGCCACGATCATCAGCGTCCCCAACCCGAGGAGCCACCCGACAGCCCCCTCGACGACAGGGCCGACGCGCCCGATGGGGGCGCCACCGGTGTCGGCCGGATCCTTGAGATAGAGCATGTAGCGCACCAGCGAATCGAGCTGCTGGTCGCTGATCGCCCGGGGTCCGAACACGGGCATGCTCCCCGGTCCGGTGCGGACGGACTCCGCCGTCTCGATGGCGTCGGTGCCCTCGAAATCGGGGATGACGATTCCCTTGGTTGGGCCGGGCACCCCTTCTCCGGCCTGGCTGAGCATGGCGCCTCCGATGCCCGTCGTGGCGTGGCACGCGACGCAGTGCTCCTGGTACACCTGCTGCCCCTCGCCCAGATCACCCCGTCGAGCGTCGATTTGGGGGATCGCTGGACCGGGGGGGCGAAACTCGCTGGTGACGAAGGCCACGATGGCTTCCCTCTGCTCCTTGTTGTAGACGGGCTCGTCCGCCTTCATCTGGTCCACCGGGCCCTCGATGGGCATCCTCCCGGTACGGAGCACGAAGTCGGTGAGCGCGGCGCCACCCGTCTCCGCCGTCAGATCCGGGCCTCGCGCCGTTCCCCTCCCGTTGCTGTCGTGACAGAAGGCGCAGTCCCTCATGTAGAGGTTCCGCCCGAGGTCTGCGGCTGCCGGGCCGGCGGCGGCTTCCGCGGGGTCGTAGTACACGGGAGGCCGGTAGGGCTCGGGGTCTGCGCCGAGGTAGCCGCAGCCGGCCCCCACCAGCACGCCGGCCACCGCCAGCAGCAGGGGGGCAAGGGCCCGTCTCATGGGTGCTCCCCAGCCACCACCAGGCGGCGGTCCGGTGTTGGGTCGTCCATCTCCGCGAACCACCGGACGAACAGCCACCCGATCGTGACCAGGTAGATGAGCGCAGGTGGGGACCACATCAGGGCGCCGGCCAGCTGCTGGTCCCCGAGGGGGGAGACGTCCCAGGCGGCGGCGCCCTCGGCGTGGGCCGGATACAGAGGCATCGAGGCGAAGACCAGGATCGCCCCGAGGGCCGTGCTCTGCACCCCGGTGGCGAGCACCAGGAGAAGGGCCACCGGTCGGGGTGTCCCCCGACGGACGCCGCTCCCCAGCACCACGGCCCAGAACAACACGGCCACGCCGAGGAAGCTGACGTGCTCGGCGACGTGGAGGACGGGGTACGCGAGGGCGGCCTCGTAGAGCGACGGCATGTGCCAGGCCCACAGCACCAGCGTTCCCACCACGCCCACGACCAGGGGGCGCGTCACGGCATGGCCCGCCCCCCTCAGCCCTCCGGCCGCGGCCCGCCGGACGAGGTCGCGCCCTCCCTCGGAGAGGCCGGCGAGCAGAGCGGCCCCGGGCCTGGACCAGGCCAGAGGCGGGGCGGCCACGAGCATGAGGATGAGGTGCTGGCCCATGTGGGCCGAGAACAGCGCCGCCGAAAGGGCGCCCAGCGGTGACATCACGGCCGCCAGGACGATGGCGAGCCCCCCGTAGAACGCGACATCACGCCGCCTCCGACCGGGCGCCGCGATACGTCGGCCGAGGCGGGCCGTGCCCCGTCCGTAGACGACAGCGGTGAGCACCGTCGCCGTCAGCAGGGCGGGCTCGAACGACCACGACCCGGCCAGCGTCGAGGGGGTGACGACCCCGCTGGCGAGGCTCACGGCGTCGTCTCGCAGATTCCGAGGGTGAGGGCCGGGAGGTAGCCGAGCAGGATGATGCCGAGGAACAGGGCCCCCTCGACGATGCCGGCGAAGGCCATCCACCGGGCTCGTTCCGTCCGCTCCTCTTGGAGGCGGTCCTCCTCGGAGCCGTCCTCGTTGTCAACGTCAACGTCAACGTCAACGTCACCGCCACCGTCAGCGTCGTCCGCGTCTGCGCCCCTGAGCTTCCGCCAGCACGACCACGCCGCCAGGCCGGAGGCCATTGCGACCGCGACCATGGCGGTGTTGATGAGGATGGACACGATGTCGACGCCGAGGCCGAGGATCTCGCCCCTCTCCTTCGCCGAGTTCGAGCACGCGAACCACTCTTCGAGCGAGTAGTTCGCCCCCAGGTGCCCGAACCAGGCCAGGGGGCTGCCCAGCACGCCGAACCACAGGGCGAGGGAGCCGCGGCCTTCCTCCTTGCTGATGGCCTCTGAGGCGTCCTCCACCTCCTCCACGTTCTCGATGTCCTCGACACTCATCAGAAGTGAGGTGACACGTAGATGGACAGGAGCACGAACAACCACACGATGTCGACGAAGTGCCAGTACATGGCGAAGTTCTGCACCGAGAGGTGGCGCCTCTCGTCGAACGCGCCCTGCCAGGCCCGCGCCTGTGTCCACGCGCTCACGGAGAGGCCCACGACCACGTGACTGAGATGGAATCCGGTGATGGTGAAGAACATCGAGCCGTAGGCGTTGGTCCTGGGCGAGAACTCGTGCAGCGTTTCGGGCCACTCGATGGCGAGGGTGATAACGAGAAATGTCGCGCCCAGCACCCATCCGACGGCCAGCCCCCACCGAAGCTTCTTCTGGTTGCCCTTCTCGATGGCTTTCTCGGCCATGTGGACGGGGATACTGGACGACCACAGGATCGCCGTCATGATCAGGGGAAGCATCAGTTTCGGGGCCTCGATGTGCTCCGGTGGCCACTCTGGGCTGCGGAAGCGGAGGTAGAAGTAGCTGGCCAGGAGGATGGCGAACAGCGTCGCCTCAGTGGCGATGAGCCAGACCATGCCCCACCAGCCGAAGGCCCTCGGTCCGACGGCGTGCTCGGGCAGCACCTCCCCGGGCATCCCCGTCTCAGCGATGGTCAGCTCGTGCGTCCCGCCCGCCATCTCAGGTCTCCCTGCCGTGTGGGCGGGAGCGTGGACGACGCGTGCCGGTGGCCGCGCCCGCCGCCGAAGGCGGCCATTCCGGATGCCGGCCTAGAAAAAGAAGCGGCGGAGGCCGATCCGGCTTCGCTAGGCGGCCGGAGCACGACAAGCTCGACCGAACGGAGCGGAGCGAGTGAGGTCGAACCATCAGGTCTCCTGGGTCTGGTTGCGGGGCCAGAACCAGCCCATCATGGTCATGGCACAGGCCACCGCACCGAGAATCGCCAGGTACCACATCTCCAGGAGGAGCACGAAGAACAGGACCAACATGGCGACGGCGAAGTAGAACGGCCACGGCGAGGCCTGGGGCATGTGGACGATCGCCTGTGGTCGGGCGTCGAGCAGGCTCGTGGACAAGGTCACATGGCCGCCCGTCAGCGACCGCCCTCCTTCTGGCGGCGGCTGGGCCCCGTCGGCCAGCTCGGGTTGGTCCCACATGGGCTCACGGGACCGCACGGTAGGGACGGTGATGAAGTTGTAGTGAGGCGGGGGTGACGACGTGTACCACTCGAGGGTCTCGCCCTTCCAAGGGTCGTTGCCGGCGACCGGACCGCGCGCCTTGCTGCGGTACCAGTTGACGAACGTGACGAGGACGCCGAGGGCGAGCAGGAAGGCGCCGACCGTCGACATCAGGTTGTAGGCGTCCCAGCCGAGCCCTTCCTCGTAGGTGTAGACCCGCC
>JAIVIH010000263.1 GCA_020200615.1 Actinomycetota bacterium
GAACGCTCAATCCGGCGGCCAGAACGAGCCGAAGCTCAGCGGGACCATCCGCGTCGACGGCTCGAGCACGGTGGCGCCACTGAGTGAGACGGCTGCGGAGCTGTTCCAGGAGGAGCAGCGGGGGGTGCGGGTGACGGTGGGCACCTCGGGCACCGGCGGCGGCTTCGAGAAGTTCTGCAACGGCGAGACCGACATCAGCGACGCCTCGCGGCCCATCAAGCAGTCCGAGATCGACCTCTGCACGGCCAAGGGGGTGAAGTACGACGAGCTGGCGGTGGCCAACGACGGTCTCGCCGTCGTCGTCAGCCCCACCAACACCTGGGCCAAGTGCCTCACCGTCGAGCAGCTCAAGAAGGTGTGGGCGCCTGGGAGCACAGTGAACAACTGGCGGGACATCGACCCCAGCTTCCCGGACGAGCGCCTGCAGCTCTTCGGCGCCGGCACCGACTCGGGCACCTTCGACTACTTCACGGAGGCGATCAACGGCAAGGCGGGTGCGAGCCGCACGGACTACAACGCCACCGAGGACGACAACGTCACCATCAACGGCGTCTCCGGGACCAAGGGAGCCATGGGCTACCTGGGCCTCTCCTACGTCGAGGAGAGCGGCGGCAAGGTGAAGCCCGTCCAGGTCAACGGAGGCGGAGGCTGCGTGGAGCCCACGGTGCAGACCGTCCAGAGCGACACCTACAAGCCTCTCGGCCGCCCGCTGTTCATCTATCCGAAGGCTGAAGCGATGAAGCGGCCCGAGGTCCAGGCCTTCGTCCGCTTCTACATCGAGAACGTCGACGCCATCACCGAGCAGGCCTTGTTCGTGCCCCTCACCGATCAGCAGAAGAAGGACGCCACGGCCAAGGTGGCGACGCTCATCGCCTCGTGACGACCCTGGAGTCCGTCGGTCCCGTGCCGCCGGCCGCGGTGGCGCGGGGTTTGGCCGCTCGCAAGCCCCGCTACGGGGAGAAGGCCATCAAGGCGTTCTTCTTCCTCTGCGCCTGTCTCTCCGTCGCCACGACGGCAGCCATCGCCGTCTCCCTCCTCGAGCCCACCCTCGAGTTTTTCGGCGAGGTGGGCATCGGCGAGTTCTTCACGTCCACGACCTGGGCGCCGCTCTTCGCCGACCCGCAGTTCGGGGTGCTCCCGCTGGTGTCGGCCACTCTGCTCATCACCGGGATAGCCATCCTGGTGGCGGTGCCCATGGGGCTGCTCACAGCGACCTACCTCCAGCAATACGCGCGGCCCCGAACCCGGTCCCTGCTGAAGCCGACGCTCGAGGTACTCGCGGGGATTCCCAGCGTCGTCTACGGCTTCTTCGCCCTCACGCTCGTCACGCCTCTCCTGCAGGACCTCTGGCCCTTCGGCGATCCCCCCGGGATCTTCAACGCGGCGTCGGCCGGACTGGTTATGGGGATCATGATCGTGCCCACCATCGCCTCCCTCTCCGAAGACGCCATGGCCGCCGTGCCCCGGTCGCTGGACGAAGGGGCCTACGCCCTGGGCTCCAACCGCATGAGGGTCTCGACCAGGGTCATCATGCCCGCCGCCCTTTCGGGCATCGTCGCCGCGGTGGTGCTGGGGATCTCCCGGGCCATCGGCGAGACGATGATCGTGCTCATTGCGGCCGGAGGGACCCCCAACCTGAGCTTCGACCCCGCTCAGGCCATGCAGACGATGACCGCTTTCATCGCCTCTGCCGGTATCGGTGACCAGCCGACAGGTAGCACCGGTTACAAGACGATCTTCGCCGTAGGGACGACGCTGTTCATCATCACCTTCATGATGAACATGCTCAGCATCCGCCTTGTGCGCCGCTTCCGGCAGGTCTACGAATGAGTGAGCAGCGGTCGCCGACTCCTGGCGAGGGCGCGGTGTCTCTCCGGCGCCGATCGGCGCCCGGTTCCCGGGCTGCGCAGGGGGCGTTCCGCACAGCCATGCTGGTCAGCCTCTTCCTGGCTGTCGGCACCCTCGTGACCCTGCTCGTCCAGGTGGTGGTGGAAGGCTGGCCCCGGCTCAACAGCCGGCTGATAACCGAGTTCCCGTCCAGCCGGCCAATCAGGGCCGGTGCCCAGTCCGCCATCTTCGGCACCATCTGGGTCATGGGCGTGGTGGCCGTCACCTGCATTCCCATCGGACTGGGTGCGGCGATCTATCTCGAGGAGTACGCCGACCGGTCCCGCTGGTACAACCGGCTCATCGAGCTCAACATCCAGAACCTGGCCGCCGTACCGTCGATCGTCTACGGCATCCTCGGCCTCGCCTTCCTGGTGCGCGGCCTCCCCAACCTCGGGCCCACGGTGCTTTCTGCCGGCCTGACCCTCTCTCTGCTCGTGCTTCCCATCGTGATCATCGCCTCCCGGGAAGCCCTTCGCGCCGTGCCTGGTTCGCTCCGGGAGGCGTCGCTCTCGCTGGGCGCCACCCAATGGCAGACGGTCAGCCGTCAGGTCCTGCCCGCGGCCATCCCCGGGATCGCCACCGGCACCATCCTCGCTCTCTCGCGTGCCATCGGTGAGGCCGCACCGTTGCTCCTCCTCGGAGCCCTGACCTTTGTGACGTTCAACCCGGACGGCCTCGACAGCGCGTTCACGGTCCTGCCCGTCCAGATCTTCAACTGGATCTCCCGGCCCCAGGACGAGTTCCGGATCCTGGCGTCGGCCGCCATCGTCGTCCTCCTGGCCATCCTCCTGGCCATGAACGCCACCGCGATCTGGCTGCGCAACCACTACCAGCGGGAGTGGTGAGGTCGAGGGTGTCGAGGCCGCGGTTTTAGCGACTCCTCAGACCAATTCGGGGTGCTGGCACCACCTCTCAACCTTTGTGGTGCCACCCTCGACATTGCTCGACCAAGGGCGAAGTATGTAGACGAGCCGATCGCGCGGCGGCTCTTGGTCGCAACCGTGGCCCTGCCTCGGCGCGACGCGTTCCCAGCCCTATCTCGTCCTAGACCTCCCCTCACTCGTCGGCACGGCCCTTGGCGGCGCTTGATCGGCGGTCGCTCCTCAGCAGAAGGGATCACAGGTCATGGCGACACCTCTGGCTTCCGAGTCCACCCACTTCACCCTGGACAATCTGGGGCGGTTCCTCTGCAACACCCTTCAGGAAGCGCAGGACAGCGCGCGCCAGACCGTGGCCGGACGCTCGCGTGAGTTCGACGTCATCGTCATCGGCGGAGGGACGTTCGGGGCCGTCGTCGCCGAGCACTTGTTCGTCAATGACACCACGCACAGCCGGCGCATCCTCGTGCTCGAAGGCGGACCGTTCGTGCTTCCCGAGCACGTGCAGAACCTGCCCTACCTGGGAGGCGCTCCCGACATGCGGGCGCCATGGGTCAACCACCCGTCGCTCAACTACAGCGGCCTGCTCTACGCGGTGGGGGGTCGTTCGCTCACGTGGGGTGGGTGGTCACCCGAGCTGCTCGACGAGGAGCTGGCGGAGTGGCCGGCGTCCGTGCGAGAAGACCTGCGCGACCGGTACTTCGAACAGGCCAGCGGTCAGATCGGCGTGCTTGCCACCAACGACTTCATCCACGGGCCGCTCCACACCGCGCTCCGGAAACAGCTCCGCGACGGGCTCAAGTCGGCGGGCAACCAGACGGGCTTCCCCATCTCCGCGCTCCCTGAGCACCCAGCGGTGCGCTATCACGACGGGTCCGAGGGCCAGATCGACGCGGCGCTGCTGCGCCGGTGGCTGGACCTTCCCGAGAAGGACACGACGGCGGAAGCCGAGCTCCGAGAGCTGTTGAAACTCGAGGCGCCGTTGGCCGTTCAGTCCGTCGCCGAGCCAGGGCTCTTTCCCACCAACAAGTTCAGCGCCGTGCCGGGTCTGATCCGCGCTGCACGTCTCGCCGGCAGCCAGGCCGACGGCATCGGCACTGCGGCCGACGCCCGCAAACGGCTCATGATCGTGCCCAACTGCCACGTGCAGGAGCTCATCACCGAGACTCAAGCCGATAACTGGGTGCGCGTCACCGGCGTCCGGGTCTGGCACGACGGCAATTCCGTCCCCCTCTCCCTCGCGCCACCACGTGACGGCCGGCACGGCGCAGTGGTAATTGCCCTCGGCACGGTCGAGAGCACCCGATTGGCGCTCACCACCTTCCAGCACTCTCTCGCCGGGCGGGCGGCCCAGCGCATCGGCACCAACCTCGTGGCCCATCTACGTTCCAACCTCGCCATTCGGGTCCCCCGCGAGGCGGTTGCCGCCAACCTGCCCCCCGAGACCTTGAATAGCCTCCAGTGCTCCGCTCTACTCGTGAAGGGCAAGGCGTCCAACGACCGCACGTTTCATTTCCAGATCACGGCCTCGGGGTTGAACAAGCTCGGGACCGACTCGGAGGCTGAGCTGTTCAAGAAGATCCCCACGCTCGAGCACTTGGAGGCCCTGCAGCGCGCCAACGATGACACCGTGGTCATCACCATCAGAGCCATCGGCGACATGACGGCTCGCAACCCGGACAGCTTCATCGAGCTCTCGCCCTCGGGCACCGACTTCGACCGTCCCAAGGCCGTTGTCCACCTCGGCAACTCCAAAGCGGATCCCAGCCAGTTCCCCGGCAGCCCCCAAACCCAGAACGACCGGGAGACCTGGGAGGCGATGGACCGGGTTTCGGACAAGATCGCCCTCATCTTCGCCGGGACTGAGCCCTTCGAAATCCTTCCCAACGCAGGCCGATCCATCCCCGTACCTGGTGGCACCAAGGCGCAGCGACTGGCGGCGTTGGGCGCGTTCAAGAACCGTCGTGACGACCTGGGGACCACTCACCACGACGCCGGGACCTTGCGCATGGGCGATGACGTCGCTGATGCGGTCACCAACGACTTCGGCCGCATCCATGACACCACGAACTGCTACGCGGCGGGGCCTGCGCTGTTCCCGACCGTCGGTTCGCCGAACCCGATGCTCACCGGCGTCGCCCTCGGCCGGCGCACGGGAGACCTCCTCACCCGTAGCGTCCTTCCCGGACCCGAACCCGTGACCAGTCCCCAGTCCGAAACCGGGTTCCGTCCGCTCTTCGACGGCACGCAGGACACGTTCAAGAACTGGCGCCTCGCCGGTCCGGCCGGCGGAGGGATGCTGCACCTGTCCGGCGAGATGGTCAGCTACGGCGACGGCGGCCTGCGCCTCTTCTATTACGCACGGGAGACGTTCACGGACTTCACGCTCCGCCTCCAGTTCAAGATCTTCGAGCACGGCGCTCACAACAGCGGCGTGTTGGTTCGCTTCCCTCGTCCCACGCTCGATCTCGCCACCGATGAACTGAAGCGCCGCGCGGCTGAGGAGCCGGCGTTCGACGCGCACAACCCAGCCTGGAAGCCCGTGATATCCGGATTCGAAGTGCAGATCGACGACAACGCCCACGGAGACTCGAACAAGGCCTTCTACGGCATCCGGCCCGAGCCCAACGGGTTGTTCAAGAACCGCACCGGCGCCATCTACAAGATCCAAGCCGGTGACCGCATCTGGCACCAGAACCGCAATGAGCCTGAATTACAGGAATACACGCCCGGTCCGAGGCTCGTGCCCGGCGCCTGGTTCGAATACGAAATCGCGGTGAGCGGCGATGACTACACCGTCTTCCTTACCAACGTCGAGACGGGCGAACGCGTGAAGACGAGTACATTCCACAACACCGATGGTGAACGTGGGCGCTCGCCGGGCCTGATCGGTATGCAGGTCTACCCGGGGAGTACCGTCGCTTGGCGCCACATCCGGATCAAGTCCGCCTAGGAAGGCTCCCGAGCCCGACGTGCGCCGTTGAACGGCTAGGTTCACACCGTCCTTACGACACAAGCGCGGGAGGGTCACGAAGTGGCACGCAGACAGCTCGACGCCACCACGCGTCTGTCGGTGAAGATGGTCATCGCCGCTCTTTTTCTGGGGACGACGGCCGCGCTCGCTCCCGCGCCGGCGAGTGCCCAGACGTACTTCCCGGAAGTGATGGCCCTGCCGAACGGCTGGCAGCCGGAAGGCATCGCCAACGGGCCCGGGAGGACGATGCTCTCCGGGTCTCGCGTCACGGGCGACGTCGTGGCCGTGGACATCGTGACCGGCGAGAGCCGGCTGTTTGTCGACGCCCCTCCCGGCCGCACGGCCATCGGGTTGGAGTTGGACCGGTGGGGTCGGTTGTGGGTGGCCGGCGGAGCCACCGGGCAGGCCTACGTCTACGCCCCCGATGGCACGCCGCTGGCCACGTACCAGCTCGGTTCGTCGCCGACCTTCATCAACGACGTGGTCATCACCCGGGACGCGGCGTGGTTCACGGACTCGCAGAAGTCCGTTCTCTACAAGATTCCCATTGCTCTCAATGGTTCGCTCGGGCAGCCAGTAGTGGTGCCCCTCACCGGCGATTACCAGCACGCACCGGGCTTCAACCTGAACGGTATCGAGGTCACGCCGGACGGCCGCTGGCTGATTGCCGTGCAGTCGAACACGGGGGCCCTCTACCGAATCGACCCGCGTAGCGGCGCGGCCGTCCGCATCGACCTGGACGGGGCCGTACTTCAGGCGGGCGACGGCATCCTCTTCCATGGGCGCCGGCTGTACGTCGTCCAGAACGTGTTCAACCAGGTCGCCGTCGTCGATCTGGACCCCCGGACCTGGGCCTCAGGCGAGGTGGTCGACGCTCTGACGTCGCCCAACTTCGACGCCCCCACCACCATTGCCAGCTTCGGCAACCACTTCTATCTGGTCAACGCCAGGTTCCCCGCCAACTGGGTTCCGGGGGCCCCGTACAACATGGTGTCCATTCCCCGGCGGTGACGCCCGGCTTGGCACGACCGACGGGTACTGTTTCATCGGGGCATCCGTAGGGATCAAGCCTGGACATGGGAGGGAGCATGAAGCATCCCTCAGCTTCGCCGCCGGCTCCTCATGAACGGGCCGCGGTGCTTGAGCGGGCTCGCAACAAGAAGATGGCCCGCTCGCCTCACGCCTTCGTTCGGGGTAACACGGTGCAGTTCTACGAGTGGCTCTCCTCGCTCGAAGGCGACCGACTCCCTCACGGCCCGCCTGTTTGGATTTGTGGGGACTGTCACGTGGGGAACCTAGGCCCAGTCGCGGAGGCGGCGGGTCGAGTCCGGATCCAGATCCGAGATCTCGATCACACCGTGATCGGCAATCCGGCGCATGACCTGATCCGGCTCGCGCTATCTCTGGCCTCTGCGGCGCGCGGCTCTGGCCTTCCCGGCGTCACCACAGCGAGGATGCTCGAGGCGCTCATGGACGGCTACGAATCCGCCTTCGAGCACGATTTCGAAGAGGCTGACGACGATATCCATCAGCCGAAATCTGTCCAGCTCGTCATGAAGCGGGCGCTGAAGCGAACGTGGAAACATCTCGCCAAGGATCGCATCAAGGACAGTCGGCCGACGATCCCCCTGGGAAAGCGATTCTGGCCCGTATCGGGCGACGAGCAGCGGGCGATCGAAAGACTCTTCCACGACGACACCATCAAGCGGCTCGCAACGATGGTCCGCTCGAGGGATGACGACGCTGGCGTGGAAGTCCTCGACTCAGCGTATTGGATGAGAGGCTGCGGTTCACTTGGTCGCCTCCGCTACGCCGTCTTGTTGGGCGTCACCGACACGCCGTCAGGAGACACAGACCTTTGTCTGATGGACATCAGAGGGGCGGTCGATTCGGCCGCTCCTGCCTTCATCGGCGCACCCAAGCTAGAAGACGCCGCACAGCGCGTTGTTGAAGGCGCACGCTATATCTCACCATTCCTCGGGGAACGCATGCGAGCCACCCGTCTTGGGAACGAGCCGGTATTCATCCGAGAACTGCTGCCGCAGGATCTCAAGGTCGAGATCGACCACCTCACCACCAAACAGGCGATGAAGGCGGCGAGATTTCTCGCAACGGTCGTGGGCTTCGCGCATGCCCGACAGATGGATCTCCCCGCACGCTCCGCCTGGCGAGACGAACTCGGCCTCTACCGGACCAAGACCCTGGATGCGCCATCGTGGTTGCGGAGCAGCGTCGTCGAGCTCCTCGTCAACCATGAAAGGAGCTATCTCGAGCACTGCCGACGTTACGCAGTGGATGCCTTGCCCACGTCCGCGTGACGGCTACTGGATATGCCTCCGCGTGCTCTGGGTGCGCGCTGCGACGAAAGGCTGGTCGACCGGAGGGGGCACTCTCAGGGGCGATCCTGACCCCTGGTCTTGATCGCATCGAATCCAGCCTCCAACCCAGCGCACGGCCGGCGCCGGTGATGCCAGCCCAGCAGCCATTCCACGCCGAGCAAGTACAGGGCGCCCAGAACGAGGGCGCCAATGACGTCGGACATCCAGTGGACGCCGAGATACACGCGGCTGAAGGCCACAACGCCGATGATCGTCGCGGAGATGCCCACCGACCACCACCACGCTGCTCGCCGCCCGCTAACAAGGGCCACGACCGGGGGTAGGAGGCCCCAAATGGCGAAGGCGGCCATCACGTGACCACTCGGGAAGGAGGGCCCGTTGCCGGCGACGAGCTGGCCGAGTGAGGGGCGAGGGCGATCGACGAGTTCCTTCAGACTCCACTCGAGGAGAGGGCGGGCCAGACTCGCGCCGAGGAGGACCAACGCCAGCGATCGACACTCGTGCCATACGAGGAGCACCAGCAGTAGGAGGACGAGGGTTACCACCGTGAGGCCGCCCAAGGTGCTGAGCGCTCTCACGATCCCGTCCAGGCCCGGGGAGTGGAGGTCCGAGAGGGCTCGAGTGACGGGCTCGTCCCAGGTGAGCAGGAGCGACCCGCCGTCGACGGCGGCAGCGATGGCAAGGAAGGCAAAGACGGAGACGACCACGGGGATCGTCATCCGGGAGCGGAGCAGGACACCCGCGGGGGTCAGCGGCGGGTGACCGTGAAGGTTCGCGAGGTGTTTGACGAAGCGGCGGCCCATTCCCAGACGACCAAAGTGGCGATCGGGCCGGCGGATCGACGGGCCTTCTCCCTCCAAGGCATCTCCGGTACGGCTGTGCGATCACCCGTCGATCCTGACGGGCCCCTCGATGAGATGACAGCCGTCCTCCTCCTCGTCGCGAGAGTAGTGGTGCTTCCCGCTCTTCAGGTACCGCACCACTTGCGCGCCGGTCGGCTGGTTAACGTCGCGTTCGAGGTACTCAACGTTTCGCTGGGAATGGACCTGGCGTTGTCCCTGCCGCCTTCGACTTCCTTCGCCATCCAGATGATGATCCGATCTCCCCGCTGCACCTGCTCGATGGCGACGCTCGGGCAAAAGACGCTCGTGAAATTGATGAGCCGTCGTACCAGTCGTGGCATCCGGGGATGGCGAAGAGCTCGGAAGGCTCCGTGGATGAAGGGCGCGGCGGGCAGTCGCAGCGCGAGTCGACAGGCTCCTCGGGTGATGGGGCCACGCCGGGAATTCTTACCGACCGTGGAGCTCAGCGCTCAGAGCGAAGGTGTAGGGGCCCCGGCCGTCTTTCCGGTCATGTCGTCGACTCCAAATGGGCTCGGCGAGGTTCCTGCGAGCACTAATGGTCGCATCGTCGGTGTTGGTCCCGTTGCCGGCGACGGTGGCGATGGGTCCGCCGGTGCGGTCCGCCAGTTCAACCCATCCGATCGACGCGCTCGACCGAGGCGGAGCGAACCCGGAGGACCTCACCCCGGTCGTCGTGGAAGTTCAGCCACGATATGGTGCCGTCATGGATGTGGCCGACTTGGTCGGCGTCGACTTCCTGGCTGCGGGCTGTCTGTCCCGACGTACCTGCCACGAAGGTGATCCTGTACTTGGTCTTGGCCATCTTGCGCTCTCTTCCTCTGGCATTTTCGGTTCGGGTTGAACGTGGGTCACGCATGTCATCCGGCCGCGGCAGTGGCCTGGCCCTGCTCATCGGGGCCATCAGGGCCGCCGTCGGCGAGCGGTGCCTCAGGCGAACCCCCCGCCCGCGGGGACCACTCGCCACCTCCATCCCGGGTCCGCCGCGCGCTGGGTGACCAGCGGGAGGTTGCGGCGCTGCGGGAGAGGATGCGCTCGAACAGCCTGAGGTGGTCGTCGACCATCCGCGCCGCCGAGAAGTGGCTCTCCACCGCGGCGCGGCAGGCCCCGGGGTCCAGTTCGTCGATCCTGTGGATCGCCTCCGCCATCTCCTGCTCGTCCCTGCAGATGAACCCGGTTCGACCGGGCTCGATGATCTCGGGAACGGCGCCGCGGCCGAAAGCGATGACCGGCGTTCCGCAGGCGAGGGCTTCGAGCAGGACGATCCCGAAGGGCTCCTTCCACTTGATGGGGAACAGCAGGCACCGAGCCTTGGACAGCAGCTCCAGCTTTCGCCTCTCGTCCACCTCCCCCACGTAGAAGATGTTCTTGTCGGAGTCGAGGCGGGGTTCGACCTCGTTCCGGAAGTAGGCCTGTTCCTCGGTGGATCGCATCTTTCCCATCAGCACCAGAGGCACTCCGGCGCGGGTTGCCGCCCGGATCGCCCGATGCGCCCCCTTCTCGGGAGCCATCCGGCCCATGAACAAGGTGTAGGCGCGGGGTCCGCTCTCGAACGGGAAGCGGGCCGCGTCCAGTCCGTGGTGGATGACGGCGGCCACACTCAGATCAGGGACGGCCTCGCACTGCGTCGCGGAGATGGCAATGAGTTGCACTCGTGGTGCGACGGCCCTCAGGATGTCGGCCAGGTCGTCGTCGATTACTCCGTGGATGGTGGTGACCACGTTGAGGCCGGGAAATCGCTCGGCGTACAAGGGCCCGAAAATGGTGTGGTCGTGAACGATGTCGAAACCCTTGATCGCGTCGTAGGCGTTGATCACGTGGCGGGCCTCGAGAACCGCCTGCCCGATGGCGCCACCCTGGGCCCCGGCGAAAACCCAGGCGCGGGGCACGGGGCAGGTGGAATCGGCGGTCGTATACAGCAGCACTTCGTGGCCGGCCGCCTCGTAGCCCAGGGCCAGCTCGTTCACCACGGCTTCGATGCCGCCGTACAGGGGCGGCGGTACCGGAGCCCACGGCGGGGCGATCACGGCGATTCGCATGAGCCTTCCTCCTCGCAACTGTCACGTCACAGATCGGAACGGCGGCCATCGTGCCCACTGCAGACGATCCGACCTTCCGTATAGAGGCATAGGGCTTTCAGCTCACGGCCCTGTACAGCGGGACTTGCCGTCGACGGATGCGCAGGTGCTATGGATTGCGGCGTGCCAATAGGCGGACGGCTCACCGCAGGATGGACGTCGCGGTCAGGGTCGCGGGAACTCAGTCGGCATCCCGAGTGACCGTCGTCGTGGCTGCCGACCGCGGGGGTGACCTCGTCGCCCGTCTGCAGCCGCTGATACGGATGCTCGTGCCCGAGGTACAGCGATGGATGGACGAACAGAGCGCTCAGACGGTCGAGGAGCGGCGCTATCAGCCTTTCGTGGCCATTGCCGAGCAGTTCGATGACCTGCTGTCGAGCGTCAACTGGGTCGCCGAGTGCTTCGGAAGAACTCGGGGCTGGCAGCCGGATCCGCCTGTGTTCGAGGCCGCCGTCTCCCTCGCCGGGCTGGTCGTGGCCGTCCGGAAGGCAGCCCCCCCTGCCTTCCGAGACGGGTCGGTTCCCGCAGAGGTCATTGAAGTGTTTCTGGCTGTGTGGCTCTCGGAGCTGGCCCGCCGCCCAGACGTCACTGCCCCCCAGATTGCCGCCGCCTACCTGTCGGGCTCCTGGTCACCGCCTGGCACCCCGGTCTGTGATGCCTTCTGGGAGCCGGCCGGCCTCCTGCTCGAGGCCCTTGTCTACAAGAGCGCTTGCCACGGGCTGCATCGCCTGGCCAACCTCCGGGTACCTCCGCTCGCCTGCGAACGGAAGGAGGAGCGGAGCGTGTTCAACCAGCGGATCGTGGAGGCCACCCACACCGTCACCGTATGGACCAGCGCCCCGCCCGCCCAGGCCGCAGTCGACGCCGGCACGATTCAGGAGTGGGACTGCGAGAAGCTCACGCTGTGGGAGTTCCTGGCCGGCGTCATCCTGGGACCAGGTCGGGCCCGACGCCCGGGGGATGGCGGAGCTGCGGACGGCGAGCGACCGCAGGCCGGCGCCTTCCCGCAGACGCTCCTGGGCCGGTGGGCCGAACTGGAAATGGGTCTCATCGCCGCTACCGTTGAGCTCTACGTGTGCACGGGGTGCGCCAAGTTTCACCAGGAGCCCTCATGTGAGGCCTTCCCGTCCGCGGCGATGGTCGCTACGTGGCGGCGGCACCAGTTCCTCACGCCGAGGGATCGTCTCCCCGCCCCCCAGCGGCACCTGGGTCACGTCCGGGTCTCGAGGAAGGTGTGCAAGTACCCCCGTTGTGCGGAAGTGCTGCACGAGTTGCTGTCCGGGAGCCGGGCCCGAAAGCGCCGTATCGAGCAGCAGCCGATCTATTCCACCAACCTCGATGAATGTCCGTACTGCCGCTCCCGCGACAGGGCGGGCCAACGTCCCGTGACCGTTTGGACAAGGTTCCCATGAGCGCTCCCCGGAGAGTCGATGCGCACTGGCTCGCGTTGGAAGAAGCGAACCGCCTGCTGCGCAACGCCCAATTGCGCGGAGGTGACCTCCGCTGGCTGAGGGGCCGGCTGGTCGACGTTCTGGTCACCCCGCTGGATGAGGCGGATGACTGTCACAACGCCCTGGTCGTGACCGTCGCCCCCCGCCATCCAGACACCGTGAGAGTGGCTGGCGCTCGGGTCGAGCTGATTCACGACGATGGACAGGTAGACCAAGGGGCTCTCGACGCTGCTGGCCACGTGCGTCTGCCGCAGCCAACGGGGGCTTACGAACTGTCTTTGCAGCCGCCGAGGGAAACGTCCGCAGAGATCCCGCCCGTGGTTCCTCCCGATCGGCTTCCAGAGCTGGTCGACGTCGAGCCACCGGACGGGCAAGAGGTGACGCCGCGCCGCTGGTTTGGCCCTGCGGCCGCCGTAGCGGCCGTGCTCGCCTTGGTGGTCGGTTCGGTCGCTCTACTGCGCGATGGTGGGACCGACCAGCAGCCCACACGGCCAGCGTTCGTGGTCAATAAGGTTCCTCTCTTCCCTGTCAACTGTGCCAACACCAAGGGAAGGAGCAGCGCTACCCATGTGGTCGTTGCCGCCGTCTGGGCCGGCGAGGAGAACAAGCGATTTCATCAGGTCCTCGAGGTCTTCAGCGCGAAGACGGGTATCGCAGTGACCTTTGCGACCAGTACAGACAGGGCCAACCGGGATCTGGGAGCCACGCTGGACGAGTTCTTCGCGAAGGACTGTCCTCCCGATGTCGCCCTGCTACCGCAGCCCGCTCTGCTGCAGAAGCTGGCCCACGAGCAGAAGGCCCTTCCGTTGGACGACATCGCAGGCGACCTGATCGGCCAGTACTACGAGGAGTTCTGGCAGGAGCTGGCTCGACTGGACGGCAAGTCCTACGGGGTGTGGTTCAAGGCGGCCAACAAGTCGATTATCTGGTACGACGTCCACGCCTTTGAGCGAGCAGGCATCGCCGAGGTCCCCAAGACGTGGGACGAGCTGCTACAGGTCGCCGGTCGCCTTCAGGAAGCGGGGATAACCCCCTTCTCAGTGGGTGGGTCTGAGGGCTGGACGCTGACCGACTGGTTCGAGAACGTGTACCTGCGGATGTGGGGCCCCGACCGCTACGACGAGCTCACCGAGCACAAGATTCCCTGGACGCACCCGTCGGTCAAGGAGGCGCTAAAGAAGCTGGCCGAGATCTTCGGCAGGCCCGAGTGGCTGGCGGGAGGCACGGCGGG
>JAIVIH010000094.1 GCA_020200615.1 Actinomycetota bacterium
GAGCCGTCGTCGCGTCTGCGCGAACCGGGGGCCGGCGCAAAGCCGTTGACGGAGATCCAGCCCGGTCTCCTCGAGGCCCTCGACGAGCTGGTGCATCCCGAGACCCGGGGCAACCCGATGTCGCTGCTGCGGTGGACGTCGAAGTCCACGGCACACCTGGCCAGGGACCTGGTGCGCCAGGGCTTCCGCATCTCCGACATCGCCCCCGCCACCACCCGGCGCTGACGCTCGTCGAGATGGGGCAGGGCTACCTCGAAGAATCGCGCGAGCCCGTCCGGGCTGACCTCCACATGCTCACACTACTGCGCGCGTACTATTCAGCGGTGGACCCTTAGGTGCGAAGTTGCCAGCGAACATCCGAATCTCGGCGAGAAATGGATCAGACACGATGCGCCCCCTGGTGTCGGGAAATGTTCAGGTCGGCCGCCGGACCGACAGTCTCGCAGGGGGGCCCGCCGGAGAAGGGGTGACAGCCTCTGAGCGAGTCCGGAAGGCTACCGAGGGGCCGAGCCGCCTCCCACCCCTGACGGCTGATCAGGCTCAGTCTCGTTAGGGGATCCCCTGTGAGACGGCCGCCGGGCTGCCACCGGCCTCGCCGAGACCGGCTTGACTGTGGCGCGATCGGTTCGGCTTGGCTTAGGGGACGTCCGCCGTCCCGCCGGACCGCCGCCGGGGAGCGCCGGTTGGGCCTGCCCGGCTCGCCGGCGGAGCTTCAGCTTTGCGAGGCAGCGGTGTGAGGTGGCTACCGGGGCGGGCTGGCGGTCGAGAGCGTCGCCCCCACCATTCCCCGTCGCTTACGTACCGACTGAATGGCGGACGAGGGGCCGGCTTCCGCCGGCCCCTCGTCACCATGGGTCATGCCTACTACTTGTGAATCTGGATGTTCCCTCCCTCGAGCACTCGCTCGCCGGAGTCGTAGCCGTTGCTCAGGCGGATTCGGTACGTGTCGGTGCGCCCCGGCTCCCCGAGGTCTCGGACGTCGATCCGGAAGTTGAAGAGGCCGGAGCCGTTGACGGTCGCAGTGCCGAAGATGCTGGCCTGCTTGCCGTCGGGGCTGCAAACCACGGACTGGACCTCGATCGAGTGGACGTTCATGTCGACCGCGGGCCCGTGGTCCTGGTATTCCTCCTGGCCCTTCAGCCCATCAGCCTGGGCGTTCCCGCCGAACGTGGCCTTGTCACCGTTGACTGCGGTGAAGCGACCGCCGTTCGTGACCTTGCACCCAGGTGTGCTGGCTGGGACGACCCATGTCTTGGCCGCTGTCGCCGTCGGGTTGGTCCCTCCCACTGCTGTTGCCGTGATCACGTCGGCGCCCGGAAGGGCGGGCCCGGTGTAGCAGAACCCCGCCTGACCGCCGGGGTCGGTCGTTCCCGACCGTCGCCGACGTGGAGCCTGCGGTGCCGAAGTTCACCGTCGCTCCCGGAACGACGTTCCCGAACTGGTCCTTGACCGTCGCCGTCACGCAGTGCTGGTCGTCGACGACGTTCGTGGCCGTGGGAGGCGTCAGCGTGATGCTCGCCGGCGGGCCGGGTTCGTACGTCTTGGCCGCCGTGGCCGTCGGGTTGGTGCCTCCCTGCGCGGTGGCGGTAATGGTGTCGTTGCCGGCGACCGTGCCGGTGTAGCAGAACGTGGCCTGGCCGGCGGCGTTGGTGTTCACCGTCCCGCCTGCCGTGTCTGCGCCGTTCACGGCGAAGGTCACGGGCACGCCGGGGACGACGTTGCCGAACGAGTCAGTCACCGTGGCCGTCACGCAGTGCTCGTCACCGGCGACGTTCAGCGCCGTCGGTGGCGTGAGCGTGATGCTGTTCGGAGGCCCGGGCGTCACGGTGACGTTGATCACCTGCTCGGCGCGGGGGTCGCCATCGACGACCGCGGTCACGGTGCAGCTGTAATTGCCGACGATGTTGGGCGCAGTCACGTTCTCGGTGAAGTTGATGTCCACCGGAGCGCTGAAGGGCCCGTACGACGGCGGGTTGGTAGCTCCTGCGAGCTGTGATAGCACGCCAACGGGATGAAGTTTTGGTATCGGATCATTAGGAGCGTGATGTCGTTGGCGTTGAGCCCGGCGATGACGCTCGCCGTCGAGCCGGCCGGGTCGGTGGGAGAGCCACCTCGTGCGGATCCAGCGCGAGGTCGACGAGTTCGGGCCCAGTCGGGTCTCTCTCGACAGCCTCTCGGGGATCGAGCGCGAGGCGGCGCCTCGGGAGTTTCACGAGTTCGTCCTGGGGCTCACCTCGTATCTCAAGGCACGCGGGATCACCGCCTTCCTGACCACCACGACTGCCTCGCTCCTCGGCGGCCCGTCCGCCACCGGCCTCGAGGCCTCCACCATGCTGGACACGATCGTGCTGCTCCGCTATGTCGAGGTCTACGGCGAACTGCGACGAGGTATCGCCGTGTTGAAGATGCGGGGCTCCGATCACGAGAAGACGATTCGCGAATTCGTCATCGGAAGCCACGGCTCGCAGATCGGCGCCCCGTTTCGGACGACCACCGGGATCCTCGTCGGGGAGAGCCAGCAGCTGCTGGGCGACGAGAAGCAGCGGGTCGCCGCCCTCTTCGGGGGCACCGCCGACCCGACAGGAGCGGCGAGCCCTGGTCGGGTCCCGACTGACGAGTCGTGACTGCGGTTCCGAGTTTGCAGCGCCAAGCGCCTCTCCGGCACGAACTCCGACCGATAGGTCGCACTATCGAGCCGCAGGCTGCCGCCGAGAATCTTGGGCGGGCACTATCGAGAACGCGGTGTCGCAGGGTTGACGCGCCGACGCTGAGCGGGGGCCGCAGCTCGGGGATCAGCCCAGTCGGCCCAGAGCCGCACTCCAGGAGGGCCGGCCCTCCGAGCCGCTGATGGTCCATCGCACGAACTTCGTCGGCCCCATCTCCGGGGCGAGCCCCGCCGTGAGCTCGCGGTGCGGGCTCCCATCGGCGAACGCGGCGAGGGCTTCCTCGTCGACCCATACCGACAGGGTGGCGTACTGCTTCCGCAAGGGCCGGGCGAGCAGTGAGAACCCGACGACTCCTTCGGTCCCCGCCAGTTGCTTGCGGACCGCGCTCGCGCCCACGAACAACCGCAGGGTCGACGACCTGCTGAGCGGCGGGATGCTCGACGCCAGCACGAGGTACTCGTGATCAGGATCGAGCGGCTTCATTGACTTCCACGATGACTTCACACGTCCCCCTGAGGTTTGGATCGAGCCCCATCGCGGCCAAGCCCACCGAATCGGGTCTCGAGGACGTCAGTATGGTGTGGGCAGCGTTCTCGGCCGGTCGTCGGTCGTCGGCCTGGTCATCGACGTTCCTGAGGCTTGGCCAACGTGGTGAGGGTCACGCCACGGTGACCGTCAGCTTGTCCATCACCCTGGGGTTCAGCGGCGAATGGGTGCCGTCGCCGGCGACGACCCACAGGGTGTGCTCGCCAGGGGCCAGATTGGGCACGTCGATCCTCGTCTCGGCGCTGTGGATGATCCCTGACTCAACCGGGATTGCTTGGCCGGCCGGTGTCGGCTCCCGGTCGACGAAGACGTGCAGGTGCCCCGTGCGGCCGGACGTGTCCCCATCGGCCTTGACGATGGTCAGCCCTTCGACCTTGACGTCGACGACAACGGGCTGGGCCGTGGGCGAAGTGGCGGGGGAAGTGGCGTCGAGCGACGGCCCGTCGACCCTCACGGTGGCCTCCGCCTGGACGGTGCCGAGGCGGGCGTGGGCGCCGTCACCGTAGACCACTACGATGCGATGCGTCCCGACCGCCAGGCCGGCGAGGACGACGGGGTCGTCGGTGGTGTGGACGATCCCCGTCTCCTTGGGGATCGCCGCTCCACCTGCAACGGGGTCACGGTCGAGGAAGACGTGGTAGTGCCCGGTGCGGCCCGACGTGTCGCCGTCGGCCTTGACGATGGCCACGCCCTTGGCCTCGAGGTCGAGCGAGACGACGTTGCCCTTTACCACAGAGCCAGTGGCCGGGGTGAGGATGGACAGCGAGCTGCCGGACGCGGTTGGGGTCGAGGTGGCCGGGATCGAGGGTGCCGTGGTTGCGGGCTCATCGCTGTCTCCGCACGCGCCGAGCACCAGTACGAATGCGGCACTGACCGCGACTGACCGGATGGGTTTCATGACGTTCTCTCTCCTTGGTCGAGTTAGTGGACACCGCTGGGATTGATCTCTCTAAGAGTTGGCCGGGGACCCCTGCTGGTCGGTGCGCATCCAGCGGCCCAGGCCGGCAAGGCCGGCCGCCAGCACCAGGACTGCGGCCGCCACGAGACCGTCGTAGAGTGCGCCGGCGAGGGCCGATCCGCCCTCGGCCCCGGCATCGAAGAGCACCGCGCCGGCCCATGCCACCACCGACGCCGCCGGGATGGCGAAGGTGACGGCTCGGCCCCAAGGCCGGGGCAGGAGACCCCGGCGCAGCAGGGGCACGCCGAAGAGCAGGGTCCCGGCGCCCAGCACTGTCGTCCACACCACGGTGGCCCAGGCGACGAAGCTCAGGAGGGCACCGAGAGCGCTGACGCCTATCCCGATGGTGGACACGGCGCTCAGTCCGCCGACCAGTCTGCCGATACGGACCTGCGTGACGACCAGCAAGGCGCCGGAGGCCACGAGGGCGATCGAGGCCACGCCATAGACCAGGCTCGCGACACCGTCCCATCCCCACGTCGCGTCGGCGGCATCGGCCGCGATGAAGCCCGCCACCGCGACAGCCCAGCCGACGGCGGAGCACGTGGCGAGATCGATTCCGGCAACCTTTCGTGGGCGATCCATTGCGTTCATGGTGCCGCGAACACTGCGGGGGTGACCGGTGGGGGCCATGGCGGCGAACGCAGTTCGGGAGAACCGTCGAGGTGTCATGCCCATACAGACGAACGACTCGCTCTGCAGGGTGACAGGGTCTTCACGACGAGATGGGGTCGCGCTCATCGATCTCCTCGTCGGTGCCGAACAACTCGTCGAGATCCCGATCGGTGCGGAGATCAGCACCGTCGAGCGCAGGTGTGGCCGCCTCGGTGGGTTTGGTCCAGTCCGTTCGCATGGCGATGGCGGCCGCCGTGGCCACCAGGAGGAGCGCGCACCCGAGTCCGAGCACCAGGCGCCCGGCGTCGTACGCGGGCCCGGGGCCGAGGGCGAAGGCCACCGGGGCGACCGGCGCGGTGAGGAAGCCCTCGCCGACCACTACGGCAACGCCGCAGGGCCGCCGGGGCCCGCACGCCACCGCATCTGGCCCGATACGACCAGCTGTGACGACGAGGTTCGTGTGCCCGAGGCCGTCAGCGTCGACGACGAACGCCGACGTCGGGCCGGGCGACGTGCAGCGGCGGGCGTCGTAGGCCTCCGGGGGAGCGCACAGCACGGCGGTCGCCCTCGTGCCGGGCGGAAACCCGGACACCGAGACCTCGACGGTCTGTCCGTCCGCCAACCCCCGGCCGGTCTCGACGTGCACCTGTCCGGGGTTCACCTCGTCGACGAGGACGGTCTGGACGGTCCCGCGCCGGGCGGAGCTCTCGCCCCTGAGCCTGAGCAGGCACGTCGGCTGACCGGCCCGGCATCCGCCGGGGGTGACGTCGCCCCGAATTGCGAACTGGAAGTCGGCTCGGCCGCGGTCGTCGAACTGGACCGGGAACGCCTCCGCGCATGCCGTCTGGCGTCCCAGCTCTATGACGCACTGCTCGACCCGACCCCGCTCGTGCCAGTCAAAGCCCTCGGCCA
>JAIVIH010000341.1 GCA_020200615.1 Actinomycetota bacterium
GCCCGCTCTCGACCGGATGCGAGCTGCCGTACTCCCGGCAACTCGCGAACGGGGCGCAGCACGCAATATCCCAGGCTTGCGGTTGCGTCAGAGGTCGATGCCGAGCTCAAGGCCGCGCTCGAGGTCACGCTGGGCGTCCGTTCAAAGTGGCTACGTCGTCCAGAACCGGGGCATCCCTGTCGAGATGCATAGGCTCTGACCTGGATCTTTTGGGGTGGGCCGTACTGGACTCGAACCAGTGACCTCTTGCGTGTCGAGCAAGCGCTCTAGCCAACTGAGCTAACGGCCCGTAGAGGGATGGACGTTAGCGCGACTCCCCTGCCGCTTCGTCCGGAGATGGCGCGAAACCCTGGCGAATGGTGTTCTCGCTGATGACCTGCGGGTCGACGAACTGGCGGAGGTAGTCAGGACCCCCCGCCTTCGATCCCACGCCGGAGAGCCCGTAGCCACCGAACGGCTGGCGCCCGACGACTGCGCCCGTGATGGACCGGTTGACATACACGTTTCCGGCTCGGAGCTCCTCGGTCGCCAGCCGGATGTGAGAAGGGGAACGGGACACCACGCCGGCAGTGAGCGCGTACTCCGTATCGTTGGCCCGGACGAGGGCCTCCTCGAACGAGCTCACCCGCGTCACCGTCAGCACCGGTCCGAAGATCTCCTCCCTGGCCAACCGGCTATCGGAAGCAACCCCCAGCACGATGGTGGGGCCCACGAAATACCCCTCCTCGGGGACGTCCTCCCGGGCGAGGACCACCTCCCCTTCCGACGGCGCCAGCTCGATGTAGGACCGAATCCGCTTGTGAGCGTCGGCGTCGATCACAGGGCCCAGCTCGGTCCCCATCTCCTTGGGGTGGCCTATCAACATCTCCCGGGCCGCCCCGACCAGCCGTTCCACCAGCTCGTCGTGCACCGCATCCAGGACGATCAGCCGCGAGCATGCCGAGCACTTCTGGCCCGCATAGCCAAAGGCCGAGGAGAGGACGATCGGCACCGCTTGGTCGAGATCGGCGTCGGCATCCACGATCAGAGCGTTCTTGCCGCCCATCTCGGCGATGACACGCTTCACGTGCCGCTGGCCGCCTCGGTGGACAGCGGCCGCTTCCACGATGCCCAGGCCCACGGCCTTGGATCCGGTGAAGGTCACGAACGAGACGTCCGGGTGTTCCACCATGTAGGCGCCCACGTCTTCACCCAGACCGGGTAGGAAAGCGAGCACTCCGTCAGGCAGCCCCCCCGCCCGCAGGGCCTCCACCAACCGGAAGGCTACGGCCGGTGTCTGCTCCGCAGGCTTGAACAGCACGGCGTTGCCCGTCACCAGCGCGGCGCTGACCATCCCCATGGGAATGGCGAGCGGGAAGTTCCACGGGGCGATGACCGCGCCGATACCACGAGCCTGGTAGCGGTAGGCGTTGTGCTCACCCGCGGGCGAGTCGATTGCGGCACCGGCGTCGAGGCGCAGTGCTTCCCGGCCGTAGTACTCGCAGAAGTCGATCGCCTCGCACACGTCGGCATCGGCTTCCTTCCAAGGCTTCCCAGCCTCGAACACCTCGAGGGCGGCTAGCTCGTTCCGCCGGGCGCGCATCCACTCGGACGCCCGGAAGAGCACACCGGCCCGCTCCCGAGCCGGCGTCCGTCGCCAAGCGGGCCACGCCCGCCGAGCGGCCTCCAAGGCGGCCTCGGCCTCGCCCGGGCCGCACGAAGCCGACACGGCGACGGTGGTCAATGGCGCCGCCGGGTCGACCGACTCGATGGTCGACCGAGTGTGGACCTCGCGACCGTCGATCACCGCCGGGACTGTGATCCCGAGACCGCCCGATCCCACCCGGGCCACCGCCGCCGAGAACCCGGCTCGGGAGGTTGCTCGTCGCCACTCGGCCACGGGCTCGGGCTCGTATCGCCCAGGAGCGGCCGCCTTGGTGGGCGGACGGCGAGCCGGGCCCTCGCGTTCCGGAAGCCCGTCTACGTGAGGCGCGGCCACGAGCTCCTCGAGATTCTGCCCCTCGACGAACCGGCGTCGGACGAAGCTCTCGTTGGCCGTGTTCTCCAGGAGCCGGCGCACCAGGTAGGCCATCCCCGGCAGCAGCTCGCCGATCGGGGCGTACACGCGTAGGCGTAGCCCGAGCCTCCGGACGGCGGCGTGGATGGGCTCTGCCATCCCGTAGAGAAGCTGGATCTCGTAACCGTTGTCGGGAATGCCCCTCGTTCTGGCGTACTCAATGGCGTAGGCCAGCGAACGCAGGTTGTGGGTGCCGAAGGCGGCCCGTACCTCACCGTGGTGGTCGTGGAGCAGCCCGACGCAGCGCTCGAAGTTGGCGTCCGTCTCCTGCTTGTCCTCGAACACAGGGACGGGCCAGCCCTCGGCGTGGGCGATCACCGTCTCCGTGTCCCAGTAAGCCCCCTTCACCAACCGCACGGTGATGGGTCGCTTACGTCCGGCGGAGAAGGCCACCAAGTCGGCCAGATCGTCCCGGGAGTCCCGCAAGTAGGCCTGTACGACAACGCCGGCCTCCACCGGAGCGAACTCGTCCTCGCTCAGCAGCTCCCGGAACAGCTGCAACGTCAAATCCTTGACGTCGTAGTGCTCAGCATCGAAGTGGACGAACGCCCCCTCGTCGCGAGCCAGCCGCAGGATGGGGCGCAGGCGGCCCTTGGCCTGGGCCAGCCCCTCTTCACGCGTAAGAGGTGAGTAGTGGGCGGCCAGAGCGGTCGGCTTGATGCTGACGTTGACCCGCGAGACAGGACCTAGGTCGTCGCGCTCGAGGTGGTCGTCCGGCGCCCAGTGACGACTCGCCTCAAGCAGGACCCGGAGCAGCTCCTCTACCCGGGCTGCGTACCGGTCGGCCTCGGCCGCGGTGACGGTCTTCTCACCGAGCAGGTCGACGGTGGACGCGGAGCCATGTCGCCAGAGCCGGTGAAGCCCGCCGACGGCCGAGCGGGGGTCCCGACCCACGATGAACTGCTCGGCCACCCGGGTGATGTTCCGGCGAGCCAAGCTCGCGGCCGCCGCTTTCCCGAACGGCAGATGCTCGGCCATCCCCAGGCCCAGGTCGAGCGCTTTGGGCACCTCGGCCCCCTCGAAGTACTCGTCGAGGTGCCGCAGGACGTCGGCGTCGTCGGTGGTGGCCGGGAAGACGTCCACGAACCGGAACAGCTGGGTCTTGAACGAAGGGTGGGACATGGCCCACTCGAGCATTCGCTCGCTCCACCAGGAGGCCTGCACGACTGGAGCTCGGTCTGAGCCCGAGCCGATCTCGGCCAAACTGCGGGCGAGGGTGGTGACGCGGGCGTCAATAGGCGAGGCCACGACCCAAGGGTAAGCGGGCTCCGAGCCGTGCGTGTGCCGCCCCTGGCAGAACTTACCGAGGCGTCAGGGGAACGACCTCGCCCAGGGCGTCGATCACCGCAGGGACGTCGTCCCTCTCCGTGTGGCGCACGAGAGAGACGACCATTCCGCCCAGCAATCCGCCGGGATCGTTGACCAGCTTGGCCAGCACCGACGCGCTCCGGTCGAAGGAATCGATCGTCGCCGGGCGCATCTCAGGAGACTGGCTGGCGAGGATCAGGGCGTGCCTCCAGGCCTCCTCCCGCGCCACCTTGAAGCTGAAGTTCAGCACCACGTCGTCGGGCCGGTCGGTCACGTGCCAGATCAAACCCAGGAAAGGCGAAAATCGCCCGATCACCGTCTGTACCGGGTCCAGAAGGGCGCCGATCATGCGCTGGATCAGTTTGAAGTCAGGCTCGAGGTT
>JAIVIH010000342.1 GCA_020200615.1 Actinomycetota bacterium
TGATTCGGGGTCGACGATTTCGGGCAGCTCGGGAGCGGAGGCGTCGGTCATGTCCCGATCCTTCCCCAACTCACGCCCGGGCAGCCACCAGGGGCACCAACATCTCCGCCGGGGTGAGCGACCCGTGGCGGCACCGCAGGCGTAGGGGGCCGGTGTCGGCCGGATCGGAGAAGGCCACCGGGGCGCGGGCCACGATGGCGACGTCTCCCAACCGGGAAGCGACCTCAGGGCTGGGTCGACCGCCCAGCCAGCCCTCGGCCACGACCTGCTCCCGTGTCCGGACCCAGGCCTGGTGCCCGTAGCGCCGCTCGGCCACGTCCGCCAGCCGGTCGACCATCCCCGGCCGAGCGTGCAGCCACCGGAAGCGGGCCTCGCCCGAGAGCAGGGTCGTGAGGCCGGTGATCTCGGGGTCGAGGTACACCACCCTCTCCCCCACCTCGACCTGGCCGTGGTCGGCCACCACCACCAGGGCCGTGCCCGGTGGCAGGGCGCCCAGGACGTCGGCCACGAGGCGGTCGGCGGCCGCCACCTCGGCGTCGTAGGCCCGCCCGAAACCCAGCTCGTGGGCGACGGTGTCGACCCCCGGGTAGTAGGCGTACACGAAGGGGTGCCCCTCGGCCACCAGGTCGGCCACCCGTACGACCAGGGTCGACGGGTAGCGCCAGCCCACGTGCTGCACGCCGGCCAGGTGGGCCCGGCTGAAGCCGGAGTCGGCGAACTCGGCCTTGGTGACGGCCGGCGGCTTGGTGCCGCCGAAGGCCTCCAGGCCCTGAACCGACTCGGGAGGGATGTCCACCCTGGCGTCTCCCGTCGGCGTCGTCCAGCGCAAGGCGTTGAGGACCTCGCCCGCCGCCGTCCGCATCCGGTAGCCGACCACGCCGTGGACGGCGGGCGGCGCACCGGTGGTCAGCGACGTCAGGGCGGTGGCCGTGGTCGAGGGGGCGACGGTGGTGATGGGGCCGCCGGTCATGGCCGCCAGGGTGGGGGCCAGGTGGGTGCGCTCCTGGAGCTGCTCCCAGCCCATCCCGTCCAGCACGAGGAGGACGACTTGCTCGGCCTCCACCACCGGCTCCGGCAGCCACGGGGGAACCGGCCCCCGGTGGCGGCCGAGGATGGCGGGCACCACCCCGTCGAGACAGCCCCCGCCGTAATCCGGGAGCAGAGGCGCCGGGGCCCCAACCCCACCGCCGGCCGTCTCGCTCATGGGCGGCAACGGTAGAGCAGTTCCTCCGGTTGGCGGGCCGGAGGACCTACCATGGAGTTGTGAAGGTCTCCACGAGGGGTGACTACGCCAGCCGGGCTCTGCTCTCCCTGGCCCTGCACCGGGAAGACCCCCGGCCGACCTCGGTGCGAGACATCGCCGAGCGCACCGCCCTCCCTCAGCCCTACCTGGAGCAGATCCTCCTCGCCCTCAAGGGGGCGGGCCTGGTCCGGTCCAAGCGGGGTGTGGGCGGCGGGTACGTGCTGGCCGCCGACCCGGCCCAGATCACCCTGGCCCAGATCGTCAGCGCCGTCGACGGGCCCATCGTGGCCGGCGACTTCGGCGAGCCCCACCAGAACGGGGCCTGCGACCACGAGGGGCAGTGCGTGCTTCTGGCCGTGTGGTCCGACGTGGGCGAGCACATGCGCCAGCACCTCGACTCCTACACCCTGGCCGACATGGTTGCCCGGGCCCGGGGCCTTCGCCAGCCCACGCCCACCCTTCGCTGAGGCAGGAGAGGCTCACAGGGGACGCAGGCTGGGCTCGTTGGCCGTCTCCGTCTCCTCGGGGCGGATTCCCCGGTACTCGTCCTCGGCCGCCGCGTCGTCACCCCCGCTCACGTCCACCAGGCGCACGTCCGCGTTGTCGGCCAGGTCCCGCAGGACGGTCGCCGGCGCCCGCACGACCACGGCGAAGATCAGGTCGCCGTCGACGGAGATGCCGGAGATGACCGCGTTCAGCCTGTCAACCTCCGCCCGGTAGAAGCTCTCGAAAGCGGGGTCGTCGGTGACGGTGGGAATCAGCTTCTGGAGCTCGTCCCGCTCGGCGCGGGCTTCGGCCGTGTGGGAGGCGACCCAGTCATCGAGGTCGCCGGTGACCACCGACGGCTGGCCTCCAGGAGGAGCGGCCAGCAGGGCCAGCACCTCGGCACCGCCGACTGTCGCCCGCGCCCTGTTCTCGGCCATGTAGGCGGTCAACGAGACCACGGCCACGCGGTCGCCGGTAGCACTGGCCAGGGCCTCCCTTCGGCTCTCGGCGTAGGCGGCCAGATCCGCCCCGGGGAGAGGTCCCAGGCCTCCGAAGACAGGGGAGGACCCCTCGGCGCCGATGACCGGGCTGGGGGACTCCCTTCCGTCGTTGTCACCTTGGCGGATCGACCTGACGCTGAAGAACACGACCAGCCCGACGATGAGGACGGCGAAGCTCGCCGCGAGAAGGGTGAGAGTGAGCCGGGCCTGCCGCTCACTCACCCTTTGGGGCGGCTCGGGCGGGCTGCTACCCGGGCGACCAGGACCCCGGGTCGGGCTCGGGTCCGGGCGCCCGTACCCCCCCGCTCTCGTCCAGTAGTCCGACACGCACGTCCTCCAAGTCATCCGGCAGAAGGGACTCGTAGCTGCAGCGCCGGCCGTGCTGTGGATGATCGAAGCCCAGACGGTACGCGTGGAGGAAGGGCCGATGTACAGCCAGCGACGGCCGGCGGCCACGATAGCGGGCGTCCCCCACCACCGGATGACCGATGGCCGCCAGGTGCACCCGGATCTGGTGGGTGCGCCCGGTTTCGAGGGTGCACTCCACGAGGGTGGCGTGCCCGCGTCGAGGCGGTGGACCACTCCAGGCCGGCCCGGGTCGCCCACGCCCGCGATCTCCGGATACCGGGCCAGCAGGCCCTGGACCATCGTCCCCGTGGGATGACCGGCACCGGGATGGACGACCAGGCCCGGTGGCTTGTCCACCACGATGACGGCGTCGTCGGCCGCCACCACCGGCACGTCCACGTCGGGCTCGGGCTCCAGCACCACCCCGACGACCTCAGGAAGGTCGACTTCGAGCCGCTGCCCGGGCTCGACCCGCCGGGAACGGGTCGCCACCACCTTCCCGTCGACGGTCACCCGACCGGCGGACACGAGTGCGGCCGCCTCCGAGCGGGGCACCTCGCACAGGAGGGCGATGGCCCGGTCCACCCGCTCCCCGTCGAGGGCGGGGGGCACCTCCAGGTCGGCCCGGCGGCCGGCGGTGGGCGAGGAGGGCGTCACTCCTGCGACCTCCAGCCGGCCACGAGGAGGACGGCGCAGCCGCAGGTGATGGCCGCGTCGGCCACGTTGAACACGGGCCACACCTTCAGGTCGACGAAGTCCACCACGGCCCCGCGGAGCAGGCCGGGATCCCGGAACACCCGGTCGGCCAGGTTGCCCAGGGCGCCGCCCAGCACCAAGCCCACGGCCACCGACAGGACCGGCCGCCGGGCCGTCGCTCCGCTGGCCGCCAGGTAGATGACAAGGCCGAGGGCGGCCAGGGCCAGAAAGGGGATGAACGCTCCTCCGAGCCCGAAGGCGCCCGCCGTGTTCCGGATGAGGTTGAGCTGCACCGAGCCGATGAGGTCGATGGGCCCGTCCTCGAGGGCGGCGAGGGCCCAGGCCTTGGTGAGCTGGTCGAGGATCAGGACACCGGCGGCGACGGCGAGCAGGAGCCCGGTCCCCCGCCGGACGGTGGTCAGCGCCTCGGCTTCCCCGTCGCGCTCAGCGACGCGACAGCCCTCCGCTCTTGCAGGCCACGCACAGCGACGCGTAGGGAAGGGCCTTGAGCCGGGCTCTCTTGATGGGCTCGCCACACTGCTCGCACAGGCCGTAGGTGCCCCCGTCGACCTTGGCCAGGGCCCGGTCGATCTCGTCGACCGCGGCCCGGGCCTGGGCGCTCAGGGCCAGGTCGCGCTCCCTCTCGACGTTCAGGGTGCCGCCCTCGCCCGACTCCTCGTCGAACTGGATGTCGCCCGGCTCCATCTCGGCCGCGAGCTGGTCGGCGTCGGCCTTCAGGGACTCGGCCTGGTCGACGTAGGTCTCGCGCTCGGCGAGCAGAAGGGCACGCTGTTCCTGTAGGAACTTGTCGACCACGGGAACCTCGGGCTCAGCCGGCTTGGCAGGGGCGGACTTGGAGCGCTTGGTCGCGGGCTCGGCCTTCTTGGCGCTCGTGGCGCGGGACGGCCTGGCCGCCTGCTTCGCGGGTGGAGCGACGGATTTTGCGGCTTTGGGCATGGTGTCTGGGTTTGGAAAGCGGCGGATTGTAGCAGCCAGCGACGGGTCCAGCCTGCGCGATCTGCCCCATCACCGGCGGCCGCTGCTCCCCGCGGCCGAACCCGAGCCCGGGCCTGCGCCGCCGCCGCCACCGGCGCCGCCGGAGCCGGCGACCGCCCGCTCCAGCTGACGGCGGAACTCGTCGAGGTCGAGCCCGCTGATGCGGAACCGCTTCGACCGGCTGGTGCCCCCTCCGGTGAGCTCCACCCCACTCGTCTTGACACCGAATGTCTCCGCCAGCAGGGCGGCGCAGGCCTCGTTGGCCCGGCCCTGCTCGGGGGCGGCGGCGACCTTCACCTTCAGGGCCGTCCCGTGCCGTCCCACCACCGCCGAGCGCCCGGCCCCCGGCTGCACGTGCACGGACAGCACCACGGCGTCGTCGCCCTGGGCCTGGTAGAGATCGCTGACGTCCACGGCGGGCAAGGGTAGACGGGCGCACAGCCTCGGGCGGGCTTTACCCTTGGCCCATGCCGTTCGGGCCCATCGACTCGCAAGCGGACTTCGTCGCCCTCGAGCAGGGCGTGCTCGAGCGATGGCGCGCGGCCGACCTCCTCGAGCAGGTCAAGGCCCACCGCAAGGGGGCCCCGCCCTGGGTCTTCTACGAGGGGCCGCCCACGGCCAACGCCAAGCCCGGCCTGCACCACGTGTGGCCCCGGGCCTTCAAGGACCTCTGGATGCGGTTCCAGACCATGCGGGGCCACGACGTCCCCCGCAAGGGCGGATGGGACTGCCACGGCCTTCCCGTGGAGATCGAGGTGGAGAAGGCCCTGGGCCTGTCGTCCAAGCACGAGATCGAGGCCTTCGGCGTGGAGGAGTTCAACCGCCGGTGCCGGGCGTCGGTCCAGCGCTACGTGGGCGACTTCGCCAACCTCACCGAGCGGGCCGGCGTCTGGATCGACACCCGGGACACGTACTGGACGCTCACCAACGACTACATCGAGTCGGTGTGGTGGCTGGTGCGCCAGCTGTACGACCAGGGCCTCCTGTACGAGGGCCACCGCGTGACGCCCTACTGCCCCCGGTGCGGGACGGCCCTGTCGTCCCACGAGCTGGGCCAGCCGGGCGTCTACCAGGACGTCACCGACCCGTCGATCTACGTGCGGTTCCCGGTGGTGGACGGCCCCGGCGGCGACGACCTCGAGTTCGACCTGCTTGTGTGGACGACCACGCCGTGGACCCTGATCTCCAACGTGGCCGCCGCGGTGGGGCCCGACATCGACTACGTCCGGGTGCGGTCGACCGACGGCTCCCGCGACTTGGTGATGGCCGCCGCCCTCGCCCCCGAGGGGGCCGAGGTGCTCGAGCGCTGGCCGGGCCGGGAGCTGGTGGGGTGGCGCTACCGCCGGCCCTTCGACCTCCTACCCATCGACGACCGCGGCCAGCGGGTGGTGCCGGGGGCGTTCGTGAGCACCGACGAGGGGTCGGGCATCGTCCATCTCGCCCCCGCCTTCGGGGCCGACGACATGGAGGTGGGCCGGGCCGAGGGCCTGCCCGTGCTCAACCCCGTCGGTCCCGACGGGGCCTTCAGCGAGGCGGTCACGCCGTGGAGGGGGATGCAGGTCAAGGCGGCCGACCGCGGGATCATCGACGACCTTACCGCCCGGGGCCTGCTGGTGCGGGAGGAGCCCTACCTCCACGCCTACCCCCACTGCTGGCGGTGCGGGACGGCCCTCATCTACTGGGCCAAGAACTCGTGGTTCGTGCGCACGTCCGAGCGCAAGACCGACCTCCTCCGGGAGAACGAGCGCATCAACTGGCACCCCGAGCACATCAAGCACGGCCGCTTCGGGGACTGGCTGGATAACAACATCGACTGTCGGCCCAGCACCACTTCCCCTTCGGCGACAAGAGCGCCTTTGAGTCGGCCTTCCCCGCCGACTTCATCTGCGAGGCCATCGACCAGACGCGCGGCTGGTTCTACTCCCTCCTGGCCGTCAACACGCTGGTGTTCGGCACCACGCCGTACCGCAACGTCGTATGCCTGGCCCTCGTGGTCGACGAGTTCGGGCTCAAGATGTCGAAGTCCAAGGGCAACGTCATCGACCCCTGGCAGATCTTCGACACCTTCGGGTCCGACGCCCTCCGCTGGTACTTCTTCTCCGCCGGCTCCCCGTGGACCAGCCGCCGCGTGTACGAGGACGGCATTCGGGAGGCGACCCGCAAGACGCTGCTGACCCTGTGGAACGTGTTCGCCTTCTTCGCCACCTACGCCGACATCGACGGCTGGCAGCCCGGTGAGGAAGGGGTCCCTTCCGGCCACGCCCTCGACCGGTGGGTTCTGTCGCAGCTGGACGCCACCGTCGCCACCGTGACCGAGCGGCTGGACGCCTTCGACGCCCTGACTGCGTCGGTGGCGGTGGCCACCTTCGTGGACGACCTCTCCAACTGGTACGTGCGCCGCTCCCGCCCCCGGTTCTGGGGAGGCGGCGGGCCGGGTGACCCGGCCGCCCTGGGCACGCTCCATCGCTGCCTGGTGGTCACCGCCCAACTCCTGGCCCCGTTCTGCCCGTTCCTGACCGAGGAGCTCTACGGCCGCCTGACAGGTGAGCCGTCGGTTCACCTGTCGGAGTGGCCCGAGCCCGCCGGCCACCTCGACCCCGACCTGAAAGTGCGAATGGCCGCCGGCCGCCGGTTGGTGGGCCTGGGCCGGGCGGCCCGTACCGACGGCGGTGTACGCCTACGCCAGCCCCTGAGCCGGGCCCTGCTCCTGCCCGCCACGAGGAGTTCGCCCTCGCTCAGGACGGCGGATGGGCCGTTGCCCTCGACCTCGAGCTGGACGACGACCTGCGCCACGAGGGTGTCGCCCGCGAGCTGGCTCGCGAGCTGAACGACCTCCGCAAGCAGCTCGACCTGGCCATCACCGACCGGGTCGTCCTGCGCGTGGCCGCCGGCGCCCGGGTGGCAGCGGCTCTGGCCCACCACGGAGACCGGGTGGCAGGTGAAGTCCTGGCCGTGTCCCTCGACGTCGTCCCGGCAGGGTCGCTCCCCGACGGGCACCACGTCGACATCGACGGCGAGCCCCTCGCCGTCGACGTGACGGTGGCCGGCAGTTAGCTCTGCTTGCGAGACTGAAGCGCTATCTGGCGGACTTGCGGGGGCGGCCGACCTTCTTGGCCGGAGCCTTCTTGGCCGCCGCGCCCTTCTTGG
Source organism: Actinomycetota bacterium (assembly GCA_020200615.1). The sequence continues at coordinate 7,417 of JAIVIH010000342.1, forward strand.
CCGGAGCCTTCTTGGCCGCCGCGCCCTTCTTGGCCGGAGCCTTCTTGGCCGCCGCGCCCTTCTTGGCCGG
>JAIVIH010000095.1 GCA_020200615.1 Actinomycetota bacterium
GAGCGTCCCCAATCCCGTGAGGGCAGTACAAGATCGTCAAGCGAGGGGGCGGCCGCACTGCTGGGCGCGATCATGAGGCATGGCCGCCATCCGCACGCAAGTCGTCTTCGATGCCGCCGAGCCGCATGCCCTGGCGGCCTTCTGGGCCGACGCCCTCCATTACGAGCACGAGGAGATCGACGCCTTCGTCAGCGGCTTGGTGAACGCCGGCCACGTGCCGGTCGAGTTGACTATCGAGATCGATGGCAAGCGACGTTGGCAGTCCGTCGCCTCCCTGCGCCATCCCGACGACGGGGTCGACGAGCGCGGGGCAGGCACGGGCCGGCGCATCCTCTTCCAGGCCGTTCCCGAGACCAAGACGGTGAAGAACCGGGTCCATCTCGACCTCCTCGTCGGACCTGAGGACCACGATGGCGAGGTCGAACGCCTCCTGGGCCTGGGCGCGACCATCGTCGGCGTCCACGAAGGCGACGGAGGCCGGTGGAAACTGATGGTCGACCCGGAAGGCAACGAGTTCGACGTCTCGTGAGGCGATGCCTGGTGCTCGGGCGGAAACAGTCATGACCGACCTCTCGCAGCTCCTCCACGCCGCCGCCGGAACCGCCGCCTCCTACCGCGCCTCCCTCGGCCACCGCCCAGTGCGGGAAACGGGCGACCACGATCAGCTCCGGGCATCTTCGGGGGGCCGCTGCCGGCCGCGCCCGCTCCCGCGAGCGAGGTGCTCGACGCCCTTGTCACGGCAGCGGAGGGCGGGCTCGTGGGGACCGCAGGTCCCCGGTACTTCGGCTTCGTCATCGGCGGAGCACTCCACTCCGCCACCGCAGCCGACATCCTTGCCACCGGGTGGGACCAGTGTGCCTTCAGCACCGTCGTGTCCCCCGCCGCGGTGGCTGCCGAAGAGGCCGCGGGAGCGTGGCTCAAGGAGCTCCTCCGGCTCCCGGCCACTGCGTCGGTCGGCTTCGTCACCGGCGCGCAGGCAGCCAACACGGTGGGTCTGGTGGCCGGCCGCCACCAGGTGCTGGCCGCTGCCGGTTGGGACGTCGAAGCTGACGGCCTGTACGGCGCCCCGCGTATCCGGGTCGTGGCCGGAGCTGAGCGCCACGCCACCATCGATCGGGCGCTGCGCCTCCTCGGCTTCGGCTCGAACATCCTCGAGCCCGTGGCGCCGGACACGAACGGGGCGATCAGCCTCGAGGATCTCGCCCGGGTGCTTGGCCAAGGTGGGGCCGGGCCGGTCATCGTCTGCCTCCAGGCCGGCAACGTCAACACCGGCGCCGTGGATCCCCTGGGAGCAGCCTGCGAGATTGCCCGCCGCCACGGGGCGTGGATTCACGTCGACGGCGCCTTCGGCCTGTGGGCCGCGGCCAGCCCGCGGATGCAGCATCTGGTCGAGGGCGTCGAGTTGGCGGACTCGTGGGCCTGCGACGGTCACAAGTGGCTCAATGTCCCCTACGACTCAGGGTTCGCTGTCTGCGCCCACCCCGAGGTCCACACCGCCGCAGTGTCGTACACGGCGCCGTACCTGGCCGGATCGGGCGGAGTGACGATGGGTGGTGCCGACTTCACTCTGGAGTCCTCGCGACGGGCTCGCGGCTTCGCCACCTGGGCTGCTCTTCGTGAGCTCGGTCGGGACGGTGTCGCCGCGCTCGTCGAACGCAACTGCGAGCTGGCCCGCCGTTTTGCCGACGGCCTGGCGGCCGGAGGTGCGGAGATCGCCAACGACGTCGTCTTGAACCAGGTTCTCGCCCGGTTCGGTGACGACGACCGCACCGAGCGGGTCATCGAGGGAGTGCAGCGGGACGGGACCTGCTGGCTCGGGGGCACCACTTGGCGAGGCCGGCGCCTGATGCGGATCTCGATCTCGAACTGGTCGACGACGGAAGCGGACGTGGATCTGTCCGTGGAGGCGATCCTGCGGGTCTCGGCAGCGACGTGACCGCTGCCGCGTGAGCGCGAGCTCAGCGTCTCGTCACTGCGACCGTTCCTCGACCTGGCGAGGGCGCTTCATCAGGGCCCGCTCGGCGGCGGACGCCAGCACCTCGACGACCTCGCTCGGCAGCCCACGGCCGCTGTAGAGCAGGTCGAACTGTCGAAGCTAGTAAGCACCCACAGCACATGGGCCGCTTCGTCGACGGTGACGTCCGGACGGAGGTGGCCCTGCTCCCCGCTGCCTGACCGGCGATAGGAGACGCCGATGGGCGGGTACGACCGGCGCGTGAGCCGCACCCTCGGCATTCTCCTGACGGTGACGCTCGGGCTTGCAGGTTGCACCGATGATGGCGATTCGGAAGTGGGCGCTCCGGCGAGAACGTCACCCGGCACGACGCCGCCCTCCTCGATGACCGTCTCTCGTACCGATGAAGAGGCCGTAGCGGCGTTCGTTCGGGCTTGGAGCCAGGAGGATGTCAGTGCCATGCGGGCAGTTGCCACTGAGGCGGCTGTCGAGACGGCGCTGCACTTCAAGGATCCGACTGGCCCAACTGACTGCTCTAAGCAGCCGAACGGTCAGCATCAATGCATCGTTGCGGTGGCCAGCGACAAGCGCCTGTACCTGCTCACCGGTGAGCCTGGGGATGTCGAGGGCCGGGTCTGGTGGGTCTCCCAATACGTGCCTGGGTCCTGAATCGCACTCACCCGCTCCGCGTCGGCGTACACGGACCTCTCACCGCCATCATGGAGGGCGTGATCCGGATTCGGCCGTTGCGGGAAGGAGACCTCGCCTGGAAGCGAACCTCGCTTCTCCAGACGTGGGGTGCAAGCAGCGTCGCTCGCAAGGGCGAACTGGTGGAGGCCCTTCACCTTGACGGTTTCGCGGCCCTCGACGGCTCAGAGCGGGTCGGCCTGCTGACGTATGCCGTGCGAGGTCCGGAGTTCGAGGTCGTCACGATCCATGTTGATCGCGAGCACCAGGGGGTTGGTCTCGCCCTGATGAACGCGGCGAAGGCCCGAGCGGAAGAGCTTCGGCTGCGGCGGATGTGGCTGACGACGACAAACAACAACTTCAGGGCCTTCCAGTTCTACCAGCGTTGGGGAATGGACCTTGTGGCCTTCTATCGAGACGGCGTGGCGCGGTCACGCCTGGCAAAGCCGTCCATTCCGCTCGTCGACGGCGATGGCGTTCCGATCAGACATGAGCTTGAGTTTGAGCTCCTGCTGGCCGATCGCGAATGACCGCGCTGCCCCGACCGGACACCGGCGGTCAGGGACGCAGGCCGAGGAGGTTGTCGCCCCAGATCGACCCGCAGACGCAGTGGCGGCCAAGGACCGCCCGCGGCTACCAGTAGAACTTCGCCAGCCCTAACAAGCGTGTTGCGATGTTCGACGGTCGCGTGGTCGACGATCGACGCCCGATCAAGTCGAACTTCCGCGAGCAGGGGTTCACCACGTTTCTCGAGGCCGGGCACCGCTATCGCGTGGATAACGTTCCGCTCGTCGCCGCGGACCCCTTACTCTCAGGCCGTTTCGAAGCCTGGAAGGGCGCCCGCCCATCGAGGGAGAACTGCTTGAGGATCTCCTACGCGGCTACGACGAGATGGTCTCCGACCGGATGCATCTGGTCACGACGATGATCCGCCACCACGATGTGATGGCTGAGATCTGAACCGATTTCACCTGCAGGTGTGGAGTTGGCCCCGCTCGCGCAGGGAGGCGCGTCGGCTTCTCCCGCAGCAAGCTGGCGACGCGGCTCCTGAGGGTCCCCCACCCTGCGACCGATACCTCGCG
>JAIVIH010000096.1 GCA_020200615.1 Actinomycetota bacterium
CGGCTTCACCTACTACGACTGCACCGGCACCCGGGTCACCGACCCTGCCGTGCTCGACCGGGTGCGGGCCCTCGTGATCCCGCCGGCCTGGACCGACGTGTGGATCTGTCCGGATCCCCGGGGCCACATCCAGGCCACGGGCCTCGATGCCCGAAGTAGACGGCAGTACCGATACCACGACGTCTGGCGCCTCCACCGGGACCGGGAGAAGTTCGACCACATGCTGGAGTTCGCCCACGCCCTCCCCGGTCTGCGCCAGGAGGTGGCGCAGCACCTGCGACACCCCGAACTCGACCGGGAACGGGTGCTGGCCTGCGCCACCCGCCTGCTCGACCTGGGGTTCTTCCGCATCGGCACCGAGGGCTACGCCGAGGAGAACCAGACCTACGGGCTAGCGACGATGCACAAGAGCCACGCCAAGGTTTCGGGTGACATCGTCACCTTCGACTACATCTCCAAGGCGGGAAAGCGGCGGATACAGTCGGTCGTCGATCCTGAGGTGATGCATGTGGTGGACGCCCTGAAGCGGCGGCGGGGGGGCAAGCGGGAGCTGCTGGCGTGGCGCCGGGAGTCCGAGTGGGTGGACGTGAAGTCCGCCGATATCAACGCCTACATCAAGGAGTGCACCGGCGGGGACTTCTCGGCCAAGGACTTCCGTACCTGGAACGCGACCGTGCTCGCCTCGGTGGGGCTGGCGGTATCGACGGGGGCGACCTCGCCCACGGCCCGCAAGCGGGCGACGGCGCGCGCCATCAAGGAGGTGGCCCACTACCTGGGGAACACGCCGGCCGTCTGCCGGAGCTCGTACGTCGACCCCCGGGTGATCGACCGCTACCGCGAGGGCCGCACCATCCGGGATGCGCTCGAGACCCTGGGCATGGAAGCGCCCGACGTCACCGGCCCGGGCACCAGTCTCCTCACCCAGGGCATCCTCGAATCCGCCGTCCTCGAGCTACTGGAAGACCGTCCCGCGCTCGAGGAAGCGGCCTGACCGTGGGCCCACCCATCGGTGACCCCGACGACCGCACCCTCACCGAGATCCTGGCCGCCTTCGAGCTGGAGGGCTACCGGGGCCAGATGGCAGCTCGGCCCGGCGGGCGGGTCCTGTGCGTCTCGTGCCACATGGAGAGCGACGCGGCGGAGATGGAGATGGACGGCCTCCAGCGGGTGGAGGGGGTGTCCGACCCGGCGGACATGCTCGTCGTGGCCGCCCTCGTGTGCCCCGTCTGCAACACCCACGGCACCCTCGTCCTCGGCTACGGGCCCGACGCCGGTCCCGACGACGCCGAGGTCCTCGCCGGCCTGGGTGACATACCCGCCTAGCCGAGTGCCCGCGGCGCCTTCTCCCCCGCGACCCACCCGTCCCCGTGACAGTCAGCGAGCCCGGCTCTACCGGGCCGAGGATGAGCTCGACAGGGGCCGGAGGTTGCCCACCGTCGGCCACCTTCAGGCCTACGTCGACGAGCTGGCCTCGGCTGAGTGGTTCCGCGCCCGCTGGAACGAGCGGAAGTTCGAGGTGCGTCCGGGCCACGGGCACCGTCGGGCGACGGCCAGCCAGAGCGGCGTGCTCCAGTTCCCGATCTGGTCGAGAAGCGAGCTGGTCGTCCTGCACGAAGTGGCCCACTGCCTGGTTCCCGTAACGTCCGCCGCCCATGGCCCGGAGTACGCCGGCGTCCTGATCTCCCTGGTCCGGCGACACATGGGCCCAGGACCGGGTCAAGCGCTGGAAGAGACCTTTCTCCGCCACCGCGTGCGCTGGTCGGCGAGCGTTCTTCGGCAACCGGTCAGGACAGAACCCCCACGATGCGGTCCACGGTCTCCACGTCCTGAGTGACGACGAGGTCGACCCGGTTCCCGCTCCGGGTGATGCGCCCGGAGCCTGAAGGCCCGGAGAAGCGGCCGTCGGCCGTCGGGGCGCGGCCTCCCGACCAGGCTCGGGCCCAACGGCCGAGGGCGTCGACCAGGCGACCGGCGTCGGCACCGGCGTCGGCCTCCCATCGATCGACCAGACCCAGGCTGTTGCCACACCGCAGGAGGGCGTAGGCGTCGCCGTTCCATCCCTGCGCCGCCCGAGCGGCCTCGTCGCTGCCCAAGTGCTGGTCGAGCACCTCCCTCATGTCGAACTCCCCCAGCCCACTGGAGCGCACTCTCTGGCAACCGGTGGCCGCAGCCAGATCGGGGAGGGAGGGCGACGCCGAGCCCTGGCTGCCGGAGTAGGTGGCGGGATGGATGATGTGCTCGGTGGACGTGGGTGGCCTCCCGTAGGCCGCGTCCACGGCGGCGAAGCCTCCGGCGTCATGCAGCCCTTGGACGAACTCCAGACCGTCCGTGTAGGGGAAGTACAGGGCGTTCTGCACGTATTCGGGAGCCGAGAGGATGGCCTCGACCCCGTCGGTGGAACCTCCTCCCAGGAGGGCTCCGAGCGCCTCCAGCGGGTCCAGGTGCTCCTCCATCCACACCGCTTCGGTCAAGCTGGCGTCCCCCTCCAGGAGGGCGCTGTAGGCGGCCAGCTCGTCCACCTTGTCCGCCTCTTCCAGGGCGAGGACCTCGGGTCCGTAGTTGAAGTGCTGGTCGGTCAGGGCGTGGGTCATCTCGTGGACGATGGTGGCCTTGGTCGCCCCGTCCAGTTCCTCGTCACCGCCGACGAACAGCTCGCGGGTCAAGGGGTCGTAGAAACCGAGCACCCCTCCCGCCAAGAGGTCGTCGATGAGCTGGGCGTAGTCGACGTCGGACGGGATGAGGCCGAGCAGCTTGAACGTGGCCTCCTCCGCCGCCAGCCGGTCGGGGTCGGTGTCACGGGCGTTGACCTCGATGACCCGGCGGGCCAGCTCGGGGCGGGACACCACCCGCAGGTTGAGCGACGACCTCCAGGGCAGGCCCCGGATCTGGGCCGTCTGGGCCATGAGCTGGTCGAAGATCTGTCGCTGAGCCTCGGGAACGTCGGGCGCGGGGGCGACGGTGGCGGGAGGGTCGGGCGACGGCGATCCAGGCGCCGAGGCGACAGTTGTGACCGTGGTGGCCGGCCCGCCGACCAGCCCGGCCAGCAACCAGAGCGGGCGTCGGGTGCCGGATGGGTCGGTCGGGCCGGGCGTGGGGAGCATCAGGAACTGGGGTCACAGTACCGTCGCCCACCGCCCTTCCGACCGCGCCCGGTACGCTCTCCCACCGTGCCGGGCACGCCTGCGCCCCACCGTCTGGAGTCGATCCTGGGGATGCTCCGGGACCGCGGCGGGCGACTCACGACGGCCCGCCGGGCCATCATCACCGCCCTCCTGGCTGCCGAGGGCCACGTGACGGCGGACGAGCTCACCGCCGCCGTGCAACAAGCCCATCCCGACGTCCACCTCACCACGATCTACCGCTGCCTGGACACGCTGGAGAAGATGGGCGTGGTCGACCACGTGCACCTGGGCCACGGCCGGGCCGTGTACCACCTGTCCGACGAAGCCCACCAGCACCTGGTGTGCGAGCACTGCGGGGCCGTGATCGAGGTGCCCGACGCCCTCTTCGAGGACCTGGCCGGCCGCCTCCAGGCCGACTACGGCTTCGCCATCCGCCCCAACCACTTCGCCGTCCTGGGTCGCTGCCAGCGGTGCCAGGCCGTGCCGGTCAAGCCGCAGTGATCAGGCGGGTGAGAATGCGACGATGGTCACGGTGCCGTACACCAGCAACACCCCACTGAGCCCGTAGAGCACGGCCTTGACCGTCCGCTGAGGGCGGGGCCGGCGCACGTAGTCCTCTATCACCCACCGGGCCCCGTTGGCACCGTGGAGGAGGGCAAGGGCGAGCAGGAGCCAGTCGAACAGCTGCCAGAACGGGTTGTCCCAGCGGTTGGCGACGAAGCGGTAGTCGGTGTCCACCACGTCGTTGAGGACGTGGGTGATGGCGAAGTGCAGGAGGGCCAGGAACACGAGGACGAGGCCGGAGAAGCGCATGAACAGCCAGGACCACGCCTCGAAGCCGGCGCGAGGACGTGTACTGGTCTCCGTGACCTGGTCCGAAGTGTCGGTGGGCACGGTCAGAACCGGCCTTCGAAGAACGGCCACATGATGACCACGGCCGAAGGGACACCGGCGGCCACGGTGAGGGCCACCGCCGTCCCCAGCAGGCGTCGCTGGTTGGCCACCGCACCGGGAAAGAAGTCCACGGCGATGATGCGGAGCCCGTTGAAGGCGTGGAACAGCAGGGCGAACAGCAGGCCGACCTCGAACAGCCGCAGGAGGACGTTGCCGTACAGGCGGTGAACGTCGTCGTAAAGCGACGGCCACCGCACCAGCGAGACGTCCACCACGTGAAGCAGCAGGAAGAGGAAGACGAGCATGCCGGTGACCCGATGGGCGATGAACGCCCACTGGCCCGACTTGCCGCGATAGGTGGTGTTGCCGGGGCTCACCGGTTGCGCCGCCCGGGCTGGTACCAGCGGTCGCCCCAGCGGGTGGACGAGGCCACGTAGCCCGCCACCACCATCACCAGGAGCGCCACCGCCCCCAAGGCGATGGCGAACACGGTCTGCGCCCGACTCACAGCCGAGGACGCTACCGCTCGATACGGGTCAATCCTCGGAGGTACGGGCGCAGCACTTCGGGCACCTCGACCGAGCCGTCGGGTTGCCGGTAGGTCTCCACCAGGGCGGCCCATACCCGGGGCACGGCCAGGCCCGACCCGTTGAGGGTGTGGACGAAGGCGGGCGGGCCTCCGCCCTCCATCCGGTAGCGGATGTTGGCCCGGCGGGCCTGGTAGTCGGTGAACCAGGGGATGGAGGAAGCCTCCAGCCACAGGTCGCAGCCAGGGGCGTAGACCTCGAGGTCGAAGGTCCGGGCCGAGGAGCCCCCCAGGTCTCCGGCACACAGGTCGAGCACGCGGTAGGGGAGCCCGAGGGCCCGCAGCGAGCCCTCGGCCCGGGCCAGCAGCTCCTCGTGCACACCGGGCGCGTCCTCGGGAGTCGAGTAGGCCAGGATCTCGACCTTGTCGAACTCGTGCACCCGCAGCAGCCCGCGGGTGTCGCGGCCGGCGGAGCCGGCCTCGCGGCGGAAGCAGCTGGTGTGGGCCATGAGCCGCCACGGGAGGTTCGACTCCTCGAGCACCTCGTCCCGGGCCAGCGACGTCAGGGGAACCTCGGCCGTGGGGATGGCCCACAGGTCGTCCCGCTCGACGTGGTAGGCGTCGTCCTCGAACTTGGGCAGGTGGCCGGTGGACACCATCGTCTCGGTCCGCACCAGGGTGGGCGGCCGGACCTCCTCGAAGGCGTCGGCGTTTCGGTCCAGGGCGAGCTGGCAGAGGGCCCGTACCAGCGTGGCCCCCGCTCCCCGGAATAGGGGGAACATGGAGCCCGAGAGCTTGGCCCCCGCCGGCAGGTCGAGGATCCCGAGCTCGGCCCCGACTTCCCAGTGCGGCACCCGCTGGTGGGGACCGTAGGCCTCGGGGTCGTGGCCCTCCACCCGGACGACGACGTTGTCCTCGGGCGTCAGCCCATCGGGAGCGGAGGCGTCGGGGAGGTTGGGGATGCGGAGCAGGACGTCCCGCAGCTCGGCCGACGTGCCCTCCACTTCCAGGGCCAGCGCCTTCTCCTCGTCGCCCAGGCTCCGGCTCTCACCCGCCTTGGCTTCGGCGGCGGCTGCGTCTCCCGCTCGCCGGGCCTCGCCCACTTCCCGGGAAAGGATCTTGATGCGGGCCCGCACCCTCTCCTGGCGGCCCGTCAGGTGACGCCACCGCTCGTCCAGGGCCGCCGCCTTGTCCAGCTCGGAGGGCTCGACGCCGCGCCGGGCCAGGGACGCCTTGATGGCGTCCAGGTCGGTCCTCAGCCGCTTGGCGTCCAGCACGGACGGGAACCTAGCGGCTGAGACCGGCGCGCCCGGCCCTGTTTCTGGCCCGAGCGGCCGTCTGAGCGGAACTCAGGTGCTGACGTCCCGGCGCATGAAGCTGGCGCTCCCGGCGATGAAGGCCACGGCGGTGAAGGCGACAGCCAGTACCAGGGAACGCTGGTAGGTCGTGACCGCGTTCCCTCCCCGACCGACGGCTTCGAAGACGAGCCCCGGGAACCACCGCCCGGCCCCGGCCCATCCGTTCTGGACGATGTGCTCGAAGGGCATGAGCCAGGCCAGGCCCACGCCCAGGGCGAGGGGTGTCGAGCGCAGGAGCACGCCCAGGGCGATTCCTAGCACCCCGAAGAACGTGGCCGTGAGCAGCGCGTTGAGATAGTCGCCTCCGGCGGCGACAACGCCGGTACCGCTGAACCACTCGCCTGTGGGCACGTCCCGCAGCCCGGCCAGGATTACGGCTGCACTGGCGCTGAACAGCTGGGCCACCAGCAGGGCGGCGGCGGTAGCGGCCAGCAGCGCCAGCACTTTGCCTCCGAGGAGACGGGCCCGACCCGGCTCGCGGGTCAACAGCACACGCAGGGTTCCGTGGCCGTACTCGGCCGTGACGCTGGTCAGGAAGACGACGAACACGAGGAGGCTGATGAACCCGGCGGCGATGCTGAAGCCGCGTGTCAGCCCACCGGCCTGGCCCAGGTCGGCGAGGGTGGCGTCGAAGCCGGCGCCCTCCGACGGCGGCCGCACGACTGCCGCCGTCGTGGATGCGTCGGCGGTCACGAACGTGAGGACGGTGGCCAGCAGGGCGAAGCCGAGCATGGCCCCGCCGGCGCCGAAC
>JAIVIH010000343.1 GCA_020200615.1 Actinomycetota bacterium
GCCCCGTCGCTGCAGGTCGGCGAAGGCGGTGCGGCCCCCCACGGGGCGGGGCGAATGAACCCCTGAGGTCAGGCCGACAGCTTGTGGCGACCCTTCTGACGACGGGCGGACAGGATGGCCCGCCCCGCCTTGGTCGACATTCGATGCCGGAACCCGTGGCGGCGGGCTCGCTTGCGGTTGTTCGGCTGAAACGGGCGCTTCACCCATGGCCTCCTCGGGGTGGCCTGGTCCTCTTCGGCGACGGCGGCCGACCGAGGGACTCAAGGTCGTGCGCCAGCTTAGGCGCTCCCCGGCCCGTCCCGGAGCAGTCACCCTCGTTCGGGCCCAAATCCCCATTTCCCCTTGTGTGGCAAAGGGGTTCGGGTGGTACGGTCCAAGGACGCCCGGGGAAGTAGCGGCTCCGGGTCGGGGTCCCCCACTTCCCTGACCCTGTTGCGCACTAGTGCGCGAACTGCCGCAACCGAGACGTCGTCACACGCTGTCCACAGCTGTGGATAAGTAGTGGACGGGAACAGGGAGGGGTCGGCGGTGGCAGGGGCAGATCACCTTTGGGCCGCATGCATCAGCCGGCTCCGCGACCAGTTTCCCGACAGCATCTGGAACACGTGGCTGGCCTCGGCTCGACCCAAGGCTCTCGACGGCAACCGGCTGTTGATGAGCGTCCCCAGCGCCCTGGTCAAGGAGCGGATCGAGACCCGCTACCTGGACAAGCTCGAGCAGGTTCTCACCGAGCACACGGGCCACCCCCACGAAGTCGTGCTCGAAGTGAGTACCGACGCCGCGCCTGCCGACGACGAACCAAAGCCCGAACCTCGGTCCGGGCCCGGCACCGCTCCCGACCCCTTTTCCACCGACCCTGTCCCGATCGGATCGTCTATGCCCGCGCCGACCCAAGCCACGTCCTCGACCGGCGCTGCGTCTCCCAGCGCCGAGGAGGAAACCCCCCTCAATTCCAAGTTCACCTTCGACGACTTCGTCATCGGAGGCTCCAACCGCTTCGCCCACGCCGCGGCCCTAGCCGTGGCCGAGCAGCCGGCCAGGTCCTACAACCCGCTGTTCATCTACGGCCACACCGGCCTGGGCAAGACCCACCTGCTCCATGCCATCGCCCACTACGTGCGCCAGCAGTACCCGGCCATGCTCGTCCGCTACGTCACCACCGAGAAGTTCCTCAACGAGTTCGTCGACGCCATCCGCACCAACGCCATGACCGCCTTCAAGCGTCGCTACCGCGATTGCCACGTCCTCCTCATCGACGACGTGCAGTTCATCGAGAACAAGGAGCGGTTCCAGGAGGAGTTCTTCCACACCTTCGAGCACCTCCACAGCGCCGGACGGCAGATCGTGATCTCCTCGGACCGGGCGCCCCACGCCATCGGCACCCTCGAAGAGCGCCTCAAGAGCCGTTTCGCCGGCGGACTGATCACCGACGTCCACCCACCCGACCTCGAGACCCGCCTCGCCATCCTGCGCAAACGGGCCGAAGGGGAGCCCATCACCATCCCCGACGGGGTCCTGGAGTACATCGCCACCCACATCACCGAGAACATCCGCGAGCTGGAGGGGGCCCTCCTGCGCGTCTCGGCCTTCGCCAGCCTGAACCAGGTCACGCTTTCCACCTCGGTGGCCGAGCAGGTTCTGGGTCAGCTCATCGGAGGCGGGGAGAGCAGGCGCATCACACCGAACATGATCCTCGAGGCCACATCCGAGATGTATGGGCACCCGATCGAGGAGCTGTGCGGCAAGAGCAGGAGCCGGCCCTTGGTGCAGGCCCGCCAGGTCGGCATGTTCGTGTTCCGGGAGCTCACCGACTACAGCTACCCGGCCATTGGTCGGGTATTCGGCAATCGCGACCACACCACGGTCATGCACGCCGTCGACAAGGTGGGCAAGTTGATGAAGGAGCGGCGGCCCACCTACGACCAGGTGACGGCCCTCATCCATCGCATCCGCGCCGGTGGATGACCCTGTTCACCACGCCCGGAAACCTGGGGACGCGGCTGTGCCTTCCGCGCCCGGCCCGCGCCTCCACGAAATCACAGCCGCGAAATTCGGGATATCGCGTCCGAGCCGGCACCCCCGACGACCAGCACCGGTCGCCGGGTCGTCCACAATCCACAGGGCCTACTACCTTTCCTCCTTTGTTACTTCTAACTAGTGATGAAGGTAGAGCGCACCGACCGCGCACTCAGGACACGAGGTCTTTGACTTGAGGTTTCGAGCCGAACGAGAAGCGTTACTGGATGCCATCGGCACCGCCGCCCGAGCGGCGGCCACCAGGGGTGGAGCTCTCCCTGCTCTCTCCGGCATCCGCATGGAAGTCGCTGACAACCGCCTGCACCTGGCCGGGAGCGATCTCGATCTGACCGTCCAGGTGGAGATCGAGGTGGTCGGACACGAGCCGGGCGTCTGTGTAGTTCCCGCCCGCCTGGCCACCGACATCGTGCGGGCCCTCGAGGCCGGAGCGGTGATGGTTTCGGCCGAGGGCAGCGAAGCGAGCATCTCGTCGGGACGCTCGCAGTTTGCGGTCCGGCTCCTTCCGGCCGAAGAGTTCCTCCGGCTGCCCCAGGTGACGGGCGAGGTCGTCACCCTCGACGCCGCCGCCCTCGTCGGCGCCCTACACCAGGTGGTGCCGGCGGCGAGCAAGGACGACGCCCGACCGATCCTCACCGGGGTGTTGTTCGAGGCCGAGGCGGGGGGTCTGCGGCTGGTGTCCACCGACTCCTACCGCCTGGCGCTGCGCGATCTTCCCGGCACCAGCTTCTTAGGTGAGGGCCAGCACGTGTTGGTGCCGTCCCGGGCCCTGGGAGAGCTGGCCCGGGTCCTGGGCAGCGCCGAGCAGGTCGAGCTCAGGTTGGGGGCCGACGAGGCCAGCTTCGCCGTGGGCGGCGTGCGCCTGACCACCCGCCTCCTCGAGGGCGACTTCCCCAACTACCGCCAGCTCATCCCCCAGCACTATCCGAACCGGTTGTCGATCACCAAGGCCCCCCTTCTCGACGCCGTCCGCCGGGTCAAGCTCCTGGCTCGAGACGCCGCCCCGATTCGCATGGCCCTGCGTTCGGAGTCGGTCGAGTTGACGGCCATCACACAGGACGTCGGGCAGGCCCGGGAGGACGTCGAGGCCAAGTACGAGGGAGCGGACATGGTGGTTGCCTTCAATCCCGAGTTCCTCATCGACGGCGTGGAGGCCTGCCCGGGCGACGAGGTGGTGCTGGAGACGCTCGACGCTCTCAAACCCGCCACCGTCCGTCCCACGGAGGGCACCGACTTCGTGTATCTGCTGATGCCCGTCCGGGTTTCCTGAACCGCCCGTACCCACAGGCCTGGGGGGCTTGAGTGCGGCTCGACCATCTATGGATCTCCGATTTCCGTAACTACGCGGCCGCGGAGCTGGCCCTTCCCCCCGGTCTGGTCGTGATCGTGGGTGACAACGGGGCGGGCAAGACCAACCTCCTGGAAGCCATCGCCTATCTGACCACCCTCTCGTCCTTCCGGGGCGCCGGCCAGGACGCTCTGGTGCGGGCCGGTGCCCCCCAGGCTGTCGTGCGGGGCGAGGGCGACCGGGCCGGGAGGGCCCTACTCATCGAGGCCGAGATCAAGCCCACGGGACGGGGCCGCATCACCGTCAACCGTCAGCCCCTGCGGCGCTCGGCCGACATCACCGCCACCCTGCGGGTCAGCGTGTTCTCGCCCGACGACTTGGCCGCCAGCGCAACGCCCTTCTCGCTCAAGCCGGAGGGCGCCTCTCCGACGACATCGCGTCCACTTTGGACGTGTGGGACGCCCGCCTGGTGGAGACGGGGGAGGCAGTAGGCACGGCCCGGTCCGATCTGGTGGCCCGGCTCGAGCCCGCCCTGGGTAAGGCTTACGCCGCCATCGCCGGCGGAGACTCCACCGCTGCCACCATGGCCTACGAGGCGCCGTGGCGGGAGCACGGCCTGGCCGCCGCCCTCCACAAGGCCCGGCGCGAGGAGCTCCGGAGAGGGGTGAGCCTGGTGGGCCCGCACCGGGACGAGCTGGCCCTGTCGATCAGGGGCATGCCCGCCCGCACCCATGCCTCGCAGGGCGAGCAGCGGTCCCTGGCCCTCGCCCTGAGGCTGGCGGCCCACGACGTGGTGACGGAACTGGTGGGGGAGCCGCCCTTGCTTCTCCTGGACGATGTGTTTTCGGAGCTCGACTCCGGCCGCAGCCAGGCCCTTCTCGACCACCTGCCCGAAGGACAGTCGGTCCTGACCACGACGGGCGAGATCCCCGAGGCCGCCACCCCCCACCGGGTCGTCCGCATCCAAGACGGCCGCATCCAAGACTCATGACCTGGAAGCCTCTCCCGGGCCATGATCCGGCCGGGGGACCCCGCCCGCTGGGTGACTCGCTGAACCGGGTCACCCGCTCCATCGGCGGGCCCGAGGCCTCGGTCCTAGCCGCCATCTTCGGCAAGTGGGAGGACATCGTGGGCCCTCACGTGGCCGCTCACTCCTGGCCCGTCTCCGTCTCCGACGGCGTGCTGGCCGTGGGTGTCGACCAGCCCGGTTGGGCCACGCAACTCATCTATCTGGAAAAGGATCTGCTCCGTCGCATCGGTGAGGTTTCGGGGGTCGACGTGGTCGGCCGCGTGCGGGTCACGGTCCGACCCCGATAACCCCCCGGCTGGTATCCTGGTGCCAGCGGCTGACGACCCCCGTCGCCGCCCTGCGACCTCCCGTTCGGGAGCGTCGCGACGCTCTCGTGAGGGTGCTTACCTAGTTGGCTCAGCAGGCTGCCACGTCCTACGGGGCGAAGGACATCACAGTTCTCGAAGGACTGGAGCACGTCCGCAAGCGACCCGGGATGTACATCGGGTCGACCGGGCTCAACGGGCTCCACCATCTGGTCTACGAGGTCGTCGACAACTCCGTCGACGAGGCCATGGCCGGCCACTGCACCCGGATCGACGTCACCCTTATGGCCGACGGTGGCTGCCGGGTGTCCGACGACGGGCGTGGTGTTCCCACCGACCCCCATCCCAAGTTCCCCCGCCTCTCGGGCGCCGAGATCGCCTTCACCCGCCTGAACGCGGGCGGGAAGTTCGGCGGGAGCGGCTACAAGGTCTCCGGTGGTCTCCACGGAGTGGGCGTCTCGGTGGTGAACGCCCTGTCCAAGCGCCTCGAGCTGGACATCGATCGCAACGGCAACCGCCACCGCGTGGTGTTCGAGAACGGCGGCAAGCCCCAGGGTCGTCTGGAAGTCACCGGGCGGGCCCCCCGCAACCGCACCGGCACCACCGTCACGTTCTGGCCCGATCCCGCCATCTTCCACTCCGAGGGCACCGAGTTCCGGGCCCAGACCATCCTCGAGCGGCTGCAGATCTACGCCTTCCTCAACAAGGGGCTGGAGATCCGCTTCACCGACGAGCGG
>JAIVIH010000097.1 GCA_020200615.1 Actinomycetota bacterium
GGGCAGGTACGGGTGGGGCCGGAGGGGCCGGCGCCTTCAGGAACGAGCCGACGCCCCACTCCGACGCCCACTTCTCGGGCTCCTGAGGCTCGGTGAAAGGCCCCCAATCGTCGAGCGGGTCCAGCCGCTCCTCGGCGGGGGGCACACGGCGTTCCTCGACGGGCCAGGAATCCGGCTTCCCCAGCGCTTCATCGGCGCGGACGGTCTCCCATTCCTCGGAGTCGCCACCTACGACCGAAGCGGCGGCTTCGACAACCGGCGCCTCCGAGCCCCACAGGTCAGGAACCGGCATCTTGGCCACGGGAACGGGCTCGTCCGGTCGCTCCATGGAGCGGAGCAGGGGGCGCTCGCGTTCGTCCCAAACAGGAGGCTCCCGGTCCGGGTCGCGCGACCCGGCCCGCAGCGGCGCCCAGACGGTGGCGGGCTCGACCAGCGTCTCCCGCTCGTCGTCGTCAGGGACGTCGAGTTCCGCTCGGCGCTTGTCGTCCAGGCTCCGTTCCGCGGGGACGGGCGTCGGTGGCGACGGGGGCGGGGGGGGCGGAGGCATGTCGGCCCAGGGCTTGCCCTTGAACCTCTTTCCATCGGGCACCCGTTCCTCCTGCCGGCCGCGACGCGGCAGGTACCTCAAGCCGGGCAGAGCCATGCCCTCGCCGGTAGCGGCCGGAGCGGGCTGGGCATCGCCCTCGGGGCGGCGTCGCAGCCAGACGGTGTGGATGACGGCGGCGATGAAGAGGCCGCCCGTCACTGTGACCAGCATGCGCACGCGCTGTTCCCGCTTGGACGCGACCGGTGCCGGACTGGCGGCCTCGCCGGGCGCCTCCTCCCGAACCTTGGCCAGGAAGGCGTCACCCACGCCACCGCCCTGGCCCGGCTGGAAGGGCTTGACGATGGGAAAGTCGCTGGAGTTGGTGTAGCCCACGATGATCACGTTGTTGTCGCGATCGATGGCGATGGCGGCCGACTGGTCGTCGTCGCGCCCTCCCAGGTACGACGACGAGACCATGGAACGGCCGTTGGCGTTGACCGTCGAGGCGAAGGCGTCGACGAAACCGCCCCCCTTGGCCCCTTGGAAAGCCCGGACAGTGGGGAAGTCGGAGGAGGCGGTTGCGCCGGTCACGAAGGCGCGACCCTGACCGTCGACGGCGATCGCCTCCCCCCCGTCCGATCCGCTCCCCCCGAGATAGGTCGAGTAGGTCAACGCCGCACCGTCGGGCCTCAGCTTGGCGACGAAGGCGTCGAAGTCACCGTCCTTCTTGGACTGCACGGCGTTGAGGACGGGGAAGTTGCTCGACCCGGTGTTGCCGCTCACATAAGCAGCGCCTTGACCATCGACCGCCACCGCCGTGGCCTTGTCCGAGTCCGCACCACCCATATACGTGCCGTAGGCCAGGCCGCTGCCATCGGCCTGGACCTTGACGACGAAGCCATCGGCGAAGTTCCCGCCGCCCGACGCGCCGCCGCCGCCGGGAGCGGCCTGGAAAGGACGAGCGGTCGGGAAGTTGGGCGACCTCGTGTCGCCCACGACGAAGGCGTTCCCAGTGGAGTCGAGGGCCACGTCGATGGCGTGGTCGTCGCCCGTGCCTCCGAGGTAGGAGGAGTAGGCCAGGCTCGTGCCTCCGGGCGCCACCTTGGCCACAAACCCGTCGACGTCGTCCGGCTTGCCCAGGGTGCCCTGGAAGGGCTTCGACATGGGAAAGTCGGCTGAGCCTGTCGACCCGACCACGTAGGCGCCTCCGGCGGCGTCTACCGCGATCCCGCTGCCGCTATCCGCCCCCTTGCCGCCGAGGTAGGTGGAGTACTCCAGGGCCGAGCCGGCGGAGTTGAGCTTGGCCACGAACACGTCGCTGGCGCCTCCGGCGCTGACGTTCTGCACGGCGTTGGCCATGGGGAAGTCGGCCGACTCGGAGTAACCGGTGACATAGACGCCCCCGTCAGGGCCCACGGCCACGCCGAATCCGGCGTCCCGGCTCCGGCCGCCGAGGTAGGTCGACCACAGGAGGCTTCCCCCGTCGGCCTTCACCTTGGTGACGAACACGTCGGTCCGGGTGCCGTCAGCCTGGACCAGGCCCGTCTGCGCCGGGTTCAGGGTGGGGAAGTCGGACGACTCCGTGTACCCGGCGACCACGATGTTCCCGTCGGCGTCGAGGGCGACCCCGTACGCGGTGTCCGTGCTGCTGCCTCCGAGGTAGGAACCGCTGACCAGCACGGGGTCGATCACAAGGGGGCGCCTGCGGTCGTAGGCGCCCACCTGGAAGCCGAACCGGTCGTCTCCCGTGCGTCGATAGGCGCCGGTCACGGGACGGCGCTGACCGTCGATCTCCTGATAAAGGTGGGGCGCCAGGAGCCGGACCTCGGTGGTGCCCGCGGGGAGGACCAGGTCGCCGTTGCCCTCGATACGGCTACCGGACGAACCCGAGACGGCCAGTGTGATGACCGAGGGATCGGCGCCGGGCGCCACTACGAAGTCGTGCTCGACCTGACGCCCCTGGCCGTAGAAGACCACGTCGATCCCGGGGTAGGCCTCACGGTAGGAGACGGCGCCGAAGGTCGGCACGTCGGTGCGCCACCTGGCGGGATCGTCGCCCACGAAACGGTGGGTCGGGGCCGGCAGCGGCCGCCAACCCTGAACCTGGGCTTCGGGTCGTGCACCCTCGAGGGCCAGCCCGACCACAGGACCGCCGGCGCCGGTGGGCGAGACGAGGAGGCCCTGCCCGGTGAGAAGTACCTGATGGCCGGCGGGACGGGCCGCGAAACGCACGCTTGGGTCGAACTGACCCTCGTTGGCCTCGAAGCTGAGCGGGATCCGGCCCAGCAAGTCGGCAACCGGCGGGTTCGACCCCCCGGCGAAACTCTGAGGACGGCTCAGGCTTTGGCCGCCCGGCACCGCAAGCGCGCCGATAGGAACGATGATAGCCACCAGGGCCAACATCGTCAGAATTCTCCTCCGGCAGCTCCGGATCGCTGGCTCCTCACTCTCTGCCGCTGCGCGCCCAACGCCCTGCCGGCATCCCCAGCCCACACCTTCAGGCTGGTGCGCGCCCCCAGAGGTTACCTACGGGTGCGGTACGGCATGGGGCTTTGGCGCATAGGAACAAGATCGCGCCGGTACTGGCGGTGGGTCCGCTCGACTGCCTCCCGGGTATCAGCCAGGGCTTGCGCCAGCTGGCCCCGGAGCCGGACGATCTCGTCTTCCAGTTCCATGACCGCCTTCACCCCGGCCAGATTGAGGCCGGCTTCGGTCAGGGCGTGGATGCGGCGGAGGCGGTCGATGTCCCGCTGGCTGTACCGGCGGCTGCCTCCGCCGGTTCGCGCCGGGTCGAGGAGGCCACGGCGCTCGTAGATGCGGAGCGTCTGCGGGTGGACGCCGGCCAGCTCGGCCGCCACCGAGATCACGTAGACGCCACGGTCCTTCTCGCTGGCCATGTTCACACCCCCAGATGGGCTCGCGGCGAGTCCGTCGACGCCACGGCCAGGGCCTGGATGGCATCACGCTCGGCCTGGCTCAGACGGGTGGGCACGGCCACCTCCACGGTGACGAGCAGGTCACCGGTGCCCTTGGCCGTGGTCACGCCCCGGCCCCGCACGCGGAACGTCCGGCCGGAACGGGTGCCGGACGGAATCTTGAGCACGACCGGGTCATCCAGCGTGGGCACCGTGATCTCCGCGCCCAGCGCCGCCTCGGAGAAGGTGACGGGGACGG
>JAIVIH010000344.1 GCA_020200615.1 Actinomycetota bacterium
CTCACCGAGAGCGGAAACGAACTCGGAACGGTCGCCGATGTGACGTTCGACCCCAAGACCGGTGTGTTGCAGACCCTGCGCGTCGGCGACCGAGAGATCCCCGCCGGCTCGCTGCTCGGGAGCGGCTCCTACGCCACCGTGCTGGACCGCAGCGAGGAACCGGTCTTGTAGACAACCGTTTCGGTGTGCCCGAGCCGCAGCCCGCCGTGTGCGCCTTGGCCGATCGATCCCGTACCTGCAGCCGAGCGGGTTCCACCGATGACTCGATCCTCGGCGTGCGTCTGATCCGATAACGAATCCAAGATGACTTGAGCCCTGCTGTGCGTCACGACTGCGAGCGCACCACAGGACGAGGTGACATAGGCGACCCTGTACGACCTTCACCGAGGGACGTTGAGCACGAACTCGGCCGCGTGGTTCGATACCCTTTGGGTCCGCACGGAACCGCCGGCGCGAACCGGTTCCAAGGTTGGAAGCGAGGACAATTGACTGGTCCCGCGGTTGACGAGCTGCCGATGACGCAGGTCGGCATTCGGAACCTCACGGCTCGCCGTCTTTCCATCGCCAACCTTCGGTCTCCGGGGTCGCCGCTGATCATCCCCCCGTTCGGGGAGCGGCTGGTTCCGACGGAGGACTTGGAGCAGTACGCCTACGAGTCGTGGGCCTCACAGCGCCTCATACGAGTGGAGCCGTTCGCGTTCGATGACGAGCACCGGTCGCCTCGAATGGTTTGGGCCTCCGTGGCCGGTCTTGTCTTCCTCTTGGGCCTTGGCCTGGGGGTGGCGGGGGTGTTGACGCACGACGAGCGGTGGTACGGAGGCGCCCTGCTGGGCGTCCTCACGGCCTTGTTCTGCGCCCAGCGGACGGGATGGCACGCCGACGCCTGGCGTCACATGCGGCGGTCGCTCAACATCTTCTTCGGGCTCATGATCACCTTCGGGGCGGCGGGGGCGGCGATCGCCTTCATGGTCTCCAAGCGTCGCCTGAGTCTCGACGATCCTCCGGAGCTGGGGTTGGCCGTCGTCATCCTCTGGCTGTTCGTAGGAATGGCCTCGGTGCTTCCGGCCTCGTTGTTCCTCTTCTTCCATCGCCAGAAGGTCCCGACGCTGCGGGAGAACTTCCTCCGCGACGTGGTTCGCCTCGATCCCAATGTGCAGACCATCGAAGATGCGGAGGCCAGATACGACACCCTCATACGTGAGGTGTACGGCTCGCCCATCAGCGGCATGTCATCCCGGGGAAGGCTTCCCATCCTCGCTGCCACCGGCGTCGTGAGTGGCCTCTGGATCTGGACCCTTGTCCCGGGCCTGAGAGACACGACGACTATCCGCTCCGTCCTCATTCCCGAGCCGGACGTCGTCAGCTTCGCCTTCCTCGGCGCCTACGTGTTCGCCATCAACATGCTGTTCCGTCGGTACACCCGCACCGACCTCGGCCCCAAGGCGTACACCCACATCGTCATCCGCATCTTCGCCGCCGTGACCTCGGTGTGGGTACTGAGCTTCGCCCCCTTCGCGAGGACCGACGACGGCGAATCCCGCGCCCTCATGCTCCTGCTCGCCTTCTTCGTCGGAATCATCCCAGAGACGGGCACGGCCATCGTGCAGGACCTCCTCCAGGGATGGAAGCCGATCGGAAAGGCCGTGCCGTCGCTGGCCGAGGATCATCCGCTCTCACGCCTCGACGGGATCAGCCTCTACGACCGCAGCCACCTCTTGGAGGTCGGCATCGAGAACATCGAGAGCCTCGCCCACCACAGCATCGTGGACCTGATGCTGTGGACACGGATGCCCACGGCCCGCATCGTGGACTTCGTCGACCAGGCGGTTCTCTACCTGCACGTCCGAGGGCCGGCCGTGGCCGCGCAGATGGACGGCGACCCCAACGAGGCCCGCATGCTGCTCTGGCGCCACGGAATCCGAACGGCCACCGACCTCGAGCGGGCGTACGCCCTGGCCTCGTCCCGATCCACCGACGAGGGCGATCGATTGCTGACGCTCCTCGACTCCCCCGGAGTCAACGTCCGCCGACTGCGGATCATGCTGGACGCCATGGAGGACGACGAGTGGATGGTCTATGTCCGCAACTGGCGCGAGATGAGTCTCGTGGACGAGCCCGTGACCTCGGTGGAGCAGTTCGTCAAGCTCTCCACCCGTAGTCGGGCAACGTTGCGACTGTCGAGCAACGGCTCGGCCCAACCGGCCTTGATCGAAGGTCGGGCCGCCCCCCCGACCGTCCCCGCCGCACCCGCGCCGGCAACAGAGACAACGGCCGCCATGTCAGTCGCGAGAGGAGAGTTGCCAGATGAAGGTTGCTGATTGGCCCACCGTGCTCGAACTTGCTCGCCCATTGGTCGCCGCTGAGGAAAGCGTTGTGGTGTTTCCCTATGACGACGACCGCACGGGGCCACTGCGTCGGATCGACCGTTCCGAAGTGACCCGCAGCGGGGCCTTCTACCGGGTGATCGTCACTGGCGGTACGGCGACCATCGGTTATGGCGACACCGACCCTGCCGTCATCGACCGCTACTGGGACCGTGACATGACCCCCGAGGAGGCTCAGGCGGCCTTCGACGAGAAGGCCCGTGGCTACTGGGAGCAAGGCGTCGAGCGGTGGCTCACCCGCCCGCTGGCCACACCGTGGATGGGGGCGGCGCTGCTGAGCTTCGCCTGGAATGCCGGCGTCAACGCCCTCCCGGTAGAGAGCGGTCAGGTTGGCTATCGGGCACCCGGTCTGCTGCGAGCGCTGAACCAGGGCCGGTGGGGCGACGCGGCCGAAGCACTCAAGGAGAGCTTCACCAAGCTCCCCGGCTTCGACCTGCGGCCACGTCGTCGGAGGGAGGCCGAGGTGTTCCTGCGCCCATGGGCGCGGGACGACTGGGAACTCCTCTTCGTGCCGCTACTAGCGGAGGCGTGACCGCGGATCGTCGGCTGCACGCGGTGCGCCCGCTCAGGTGCGTACGCTCACGGCCGTGTCGGGAAAGTCGAAGAAGAAGCGTCCTCAGGCGAAGCGCCCGCCGGCGTCGCCGGTGCGCCCTTCCGCACCGCCGAAGCGCCCGACCCAGACTGGCGGGGGGAACGCTCGCGCCGGTAAGCCGACGCGTGCCGAGCGGATCGAAGCGGTCCAGCGCGAGCGGCGCCGGCGCGCCCTCCTTTGGCGCGCAGCCGTGGCCCTCGTCCTGGTCGTCATCGTCGGTTCCGTGGCTGCCGTGGTGATCAGCAACCGCCGAGCGTCGGAGCGGACGATCAGTCGTCTCGAGGCAGGCGCATGCCAGTTCGACCGGGAGAGTGACGACGACGCCGGGCAGGGACGGAACCACGTCTCCGGGGCGGTTCGGTACGCCGCTGACCCGCCTGCGGGTGGCAACCACTCGGTTGCGGTGGCCGAGCCCCTTGTTTACAGCGCCGAAGTGCCGCCCGACGTGCAACTCGTGCATGCCCTAGAACATGGCGACATCGTGCTGTGGCACCGCCCAGACGCCGCCCCCGCGCTCATCGACGGGCTGCGTGGCCTCGCCGACCGCTACGAGGGAGACGTGCTCGTCGTCCCCCGTCCTTCGATCTCCACACCCGTGGCCGCCACCGCCTGGCACCGGCGGCTGCTGTGTCCCGAGTTCGAGCGGGCGGCGCTCGACCTCTTCGTCCGCAGCTTCCGCGACAAGGGTCCCGAGAAGCCCCCCGGGGGCTGAGGGGCGGCC
>JAIVIH010000098.1 GCA_020200615.1 Actinomycetota bacterium
GGGTTGCCACTGACCGGGCGCCGGCCCGCCCGGCCCGGGTGACGGCTGGTAGGGCTGCGGTGGCGGCCGGTAGGACTGCGGGGACGCCGGCTGCGTCGGCGGAGCAGACGGCGCATCGACGCGCGGGGGGGCGGGTTTGGTGTCCTTGACCACCTTCTCCAAGGCCCGGATGAGGTGGACCACCTCGTCCTTCCAACCGCCATCTGAGATGCGTACCGCGTTGCGCTCGGCCAGAGGGGCCAGGTCTTCGGGAAGGTCGGCGGCGTCGGGCATGGTCGCGCCTTCGATGAGCACCGGGATCACCAACACGTCGTCCCGCCGCAGGGCGGCGCTGATCTCCTGGCGGACGTAATCCTTGGGATCGTCCAGCCGACGCTTGCGGCTCTCGTCCTTGACCGTCAGCCACCGCCGGCCGATGAGGGCCAGCATCGCATCGCAGGAGCCGACGGCTCGCTCGATCACCTTGGGGAACCGTTCGCCCGGCGCTATCCCGTCGATGTCGCGGAAGATGCTGTCCGGACCGAACCGGCTGGTGAGGGTGTCGCTCAACCGGCCCGCGTAGGGGCTGGTGTCGCCCCGGCGATAGCTGATGAAGATGCCGCCCACGCGATCATTCAGCCACAAGATGGGTCTCGGCGAAACCGTGGTAGCCACCCTTCTCGGCGGGGGTGCTAGCACGCCCCGGGCGGCGCTCGAGTCTCTCCGGAGAACGCGAAGGGAGCACCCAGGATGATGGAGGTCAGCCCGAGCCGGGGCGGGAGCCGGCCGGCCGGTAGAGCACGCCCACTCCGTCGGCGACCACCATCTCGAGGCCAAGGCGGGCCGCCACTTCGGCGGGTGGGTCGAGGAAGGCCCGGCGCGCGGGTGGGGCGGTGAAGTACACGAGCATGCCGTCGTCGCCCAGGGCGTTGACCATCCCCGCCAGCTCGTCCTCGTAGGACTGGTTGGTCCGTCCCGTCAGGAACTCCGCCCGCGCCGGAAGGGGCTGGGCCGTCCGGCCGGTGTGGAAGTAGAGGGCGTCGACCTGGTTGGTGAAGACCGGCACAGCGGGCGCCAGGGCCCGGACGTGGGCGATCACCTCGGAGCGCTGCCAGGCGGGGGCGGTGAAGCCGCCCGGACGCACCGCTGCGTCCTTGGCCGCGTCGTAGACCCAGGAGGCGCCCGCCGCGACCTGCAAACCCGCGAGGGCGCTGATCGCCATCCAGGCGGCCCTGGACCGCAGCAGGTCGAGCCGAGCCAGGGCCCCCAGGATCAGGATCACCGCCACCACGTGGACAGGCAGGAGGAACCGGCTGTCGAGACGGCCGGTCACGTCGAACAGGAAGCGGTCGACGACCAGGGCGGCCAGGTAGGTCACGGCGAAGACGGCGAGGAGGATCGGGCCGGCAGTTCGGGCGGCCCCTGAGTCCTCGGCCGCTTCTTTCAGGCGGCCACGCCGACGCCAGGCGACCCACACCAGGGCGGCGACCGCTGCCGCGGCCACCGCAGCCCTGAGGGGCCAGGAGAAGTCCGCGGGCAGGAACCAGGTGGAAGCCGATCGAAGACCGCGGGTTGCGTAGCCACCGTCGGGGGCGTGGAACACCGCGGTCCGGTTCGACGCCCGACCCTCGGTGGCCGCGACCCATGCGAGCCATCCCACGAGGGGCGTGAGGGCGAGGGCGGCGAAGGTCAACGCGCGCCCCCACCGGCGCCCGGAGGCGAGCAGGGCGAGGGCCGCGGCGCCGGTAAGGACCACGGCCAGGCCGAGGTACCGCGTGAGGCATGTGGTTGCGGCCAGGCCCGCGGCGGCGACCACCAAACGCGGGCGGGGGCGGGCGAGGCAGCTCGTGAGCGCCAAGAGGGTCGCCAAGGCGAGCAGCAGGAAGAGGGGCTCGCTCAGGGCGGTCGAGTGGTAGGCGAGGAGGTCGACGCCGGAGACCACCAGCAGCTGGGCGGTGACGGCCAGGGCCAGCGAGCCCGTCACTCGCCGGCAGAGCAGTCCCACCAGCAGCACCGTCATCCCGAACAGCACCGGGCTCAGGAAGCGGGCGACGGTGAGGGGATCGGGGCCCAGGAAGCCGATGACGGCCAGCAGCAGCGGGTAGAGGGGCGGGAAGTTGCCCAGGGGCGGCGCGCCGGGCGGGGGAGTGAAGCCGTGGCCGTCGACCAGGTTGCGGGCCATGCCCACGTAGGCCAGTCCGTCGGCGCTCAGGTAGGGGCCTCGCCGGGTGACGACCAGCATTGCGACCGTCCCCACCAGCGCGGGTAGGGCGAGCAGCAGGTGGCTGCGGCCCTTAGGAATCGCGAAGGAGTTCGGCGACGCGGTAGGCGAGGTCGAGCGACTGCCGGGCGTTGAGACGGGGGTCGCAGGCGGTCAGGTAGCGGTCTTCGAGCTGGGAGTCCAGCACCTCCTCGGCCCCGCCTAGGCACTCGGTGACGTCCTCCCCGGTGAGCTCGACATGGACGCCTCCGGGCCACACCCCGTCCGCCCGGCAGGCGGCGAAGAACAGCCGGATCTCCTCGATGACGTGGTCGAAGTGACGGGTCTTTCGTCCCCCGGGACTGACGTAGGTGTTGCCGTGCATGGGGTCGCACGCCCACACCACCGGATGCCCTGAATCCCGCACGGCTCGCAGCAGGGGAGGCAGCAGGGCCTCGACGCTGGCCGCCCCCATGCGGGAGATGAGGGTGAGCCTCCCGGGAACCCGGTGGGGGTTCAGGCGCTCGCACAGCTCCACCGTTTCCTCGGGCGTGGCAGTGGGACCCAGCTTGACCCCTACCGGGTTCTCCACACCGGTGAGGAAGGCCACATGGGCCCCGTCGACCTGGCGGGTCCGGTCGCCCACCCACAGGAGGTGGGCCGAGCAGTCGTACCACCGGTCGGTGAGCGAGTCCTGGCGGGTGAGGGACTCCTCGTAGCCCAGGAGGAGGGCTTCGTGGCTCGTCCAGAAGTCGACCTCGTGCAGGGAGGCCTCCCGGTCGAGGTCGATCCCGCAGGCGGCCATGAAGCGCATGGCGCGGTCGATCCCGGCGGCCACCCGCTCGTAGCGCAGGCCCTCGGCGCTGGTGGCCACGAACTCCTGGTTCCAGATGTGAACCTGGGCCAAGTCGGCGAAGCCGCCCTTGGTGAAGGCCCGCAGGAGGTTCATGGTGGAGGCGGACTGGTGGTACGCCTGGAGCAGGCGCTCGGGGTTGGCCACCCGGGCCTCGGCGTTGGGGGCGGCGTCGTTGACGATGTGACCCCGGAAGGCGGGGACGACCACGTCGCCCACCGTCTCCGTGGCCGACGAGCGGGGCTTGGCGAACTGCCCGGCGATGCGGCCCATCTTCACCACGGGCACGCCCGCGCCGTAGGTGAGGACGACCGCCATCTGCAGGATGACCTTGAGCTTGTCCCTGATGGAGTCGGCCGAGAACCAGTCGAAGGACTCGGCGCAGTCACCGGCCTGGAGCAGAAATGCCTTGCCGTCCGCCACCTGGGCCAGGGAGGACGTCAGCCGGCGGACCTCGCCGGCGAAGACCAACGGGGGCAGGGCCGCCAGGCGGCTGAGGGCGTCGTCCAGGGCCAGCGGGTCGGGCCAGTCCGGCTGCTGGAGCGCGGGCCGGTCCCTCCAGCTGCTGGGGGTCCAATCGGGGGGTGCGGAAGTGCTCATCGGCGCAAGAAACGGTACTGCCAACTCGTATGCTCCGGGCGATGGAGAGG
>JAIVIH010000099.1 GCA_020200615.1 Actinomycetota bacterium
CCGCCACACCGATCGCAGTTCCGGCGGCATACGCCATGCCGGTGCGGACCGCCGCAGGCAGGATCAGGGCCAGCGCGATGGCGAGGGCGCTCAGCACCGCGAGGCCGGCGAGAACGGCCGCCGCCGACGACGACGCGGCCGCAAGTAGCGATGTCGCTGCGGCGAGCGCGCAGGCCGCGCCCGCGGCCACCAGACCATCGAGGACGGAACGCTTGGTGCTGGGCGCGACCGTCAAGCGGGCGCCAGCCGGGGCCAGGCCCATGACGATGAGAACGACCGCGAGCTGGAACGATGTCGTTCCCTCCCCCAGCCTGAACAAGTCCTCGACCACGCCCGCGACGATCAGCTCCATCAGGGCCGCGCCCGAGAAGAGGGCGACGGCGGCGGGCTTCCACACCCGATCGCGACTGAGGAAACCGGCGAGGGTGGCGCTCGGGAAGGCCACGAGGGCCAAGCCGAGCGCGATCGTCCACCCCGCCTCGGCAGACAGGCTGACGGCCAGAACCGCGGAGACCTGGGCGAGCACGGCTGCGGCCACTGCCTGGAGGCGCAGCCACCGCGCCGCCGCAGCCGCGAGCCCCGCCGCCATCCCCGTCCCGAGGGACCACCACGCCGCGCCCGACAGACCGGCGGCCACGCCGCCCCGCCGGAGAACCAACCAGTCGACCAGGAACAGGGCGAGGGTCAGGCCGGCCAGGGCCTCAGCCGTCGCCGGGAGCCGTCGCCGCGTCGCGAAGGTCGCTGTCGCGGCGAGCATTGTCGCGCCCAGTAGGAGCCCGGCCCGGCCCGTGTTTCCCAACCTCCTCCACGCGAAGAGGGCGAAGGTCAGAGCGGCCACCGCGAGGAGCGTCGACCCGAGCCAGAGGAGGACATCCCGCACCACCTCGGGCCGCGATTCGCGGGCCGGAGCGATGGGCCGGGGCACGCCTTCTCGACCGGCTTCTCCGCCGGCGAGCGCCCACAGCAGCGCGGCCTGTTCCCGACGCAGGTCGTCGGACTCGGCCTGGAGAGCGAGTTGCATCTCGCCGATTTCGTGGAGCCGTCCCACCACGTGCCGCAGCCGCGCCGCGTCCTCACCCCTTTGCGCCAGACCGCACCTCGGGCAGCGCTCGGCGTCGCCCACCACCCGGTGACAGCGCGGGCACCAGATGACCGGCGCCTCCACGTCGGGGCTCACCCGGGCCTCACGAGGGCGTCGCCGCGGAGGTCATGACATCGATTGTGAGCGCGTGGGTCAGGGATTCCTATAGGGAACTGCCCTCAGCGGGCCGCGGGTCCCGCCCATCACGGCGGGACGGGCGGGTCAGAAGGCGGGATGGGCGTAGAGCGCCGGCTGACCGGGACGGCGGCGGAGGGCGCCGGCGGGCTCAGGCGCAATACACTGCGCGGAAACGCCGTGACCGACCACATCGAAAACGTCTTGTTCGACCTGGGCGGCGTCCTGACGTCCGACCCGTGGGAGTCTTTCCTTCTCACACCCAGCCGAGGGGTCGCGGATCGGCTCGGCTTGGACCACAGACGGGTTGAAGCGGCAGGCCGTGCCTTGTGGGCGGAGTATTGCGTCCGAGAATCAGCAGAGGACGAATATTGGCGGGACCTGGAAACGCGACTAGGAGTTTCGATCCCAACAACTCTGCGACTCGAGATTGAGTCCACCCTCTTGATTGTGAACCCATGGGCGTCGGAGATCTTGACCACGCTCTACAACTCGGCATTCCGGATCGGCGTCGTGTCGGACAACACGTCCTTCTGGTTCCCCATGCAAAAGGACCTTCTGAGTCTGGACAAGTTTGTCGGCCCAGACGCCACTTTTCTCTCTTTCCGCTGTGGTGTGCGCAAGAACGCGAGCCAGGGTGGACTTTTTGCAATTGCTGCCTCTCGAGTGGATCCTCGCAAGACGCTCATCGTGGAGGACCGAGATCACAACATCGGGCGGGCGAAGGAATACGGTTTCTGGACAGTTGAGTGCACCCTCGAGACGGAGCTGAGCGAGTTCGTCGCTCAGCTGGCTCGCCTCCCGACAAGAGAGCCCTGACCTGGAAGGAGCACACACCGAGGAAGAGCCCACCCAACCAGGGCTCGCATTGCAGGCCATGCTCGCCGAGTACCAGAGCCTCCGTCAGGAGAGCCTGCAGGCCATCACCAACCGGATCAGCGTCGTCAACTTCACCTTTGGCGCGATGTCTGTGATTCTGGCTGGACTTCTGACCCGGAAGGTGTCCGACCTCCTCGGAGGACTGATTGCGGTCCTCATCGCGCCGCAGGTGGCCAAGGCGGGGCTGTTGATCTGGCTTGGGGAGTACAACCGCTCACAGCGCGCCGGCCGGTGGATCGCCGGGTTGGAATCCCGCATCAACTTGTTGGTCGCCGATAGCTCCATGGGCTGGGAACAGGGACTCGCTACAGGTGATACGCACATGTCCTATCCGTACAGAGCCAACGTGTTCATAACCGCCGGCTTGGGTTATGCGAGCGAAGGGTTGGGCGTGTACCTGCTGGCGCTTCAAATGAGGTCGCTGAGCAACGGGGCACTGGCTCTGGTCGTCGTGCTCCTCGCCGCTGCGATCGTCGCCCTCGAGGGTGGCTTCTTGTGGTACTTCTCCCGGCGGTGGCGTACTGCCGTCAGCGGGGAGGCCGAATCCTGATCACCGAGTGCGCGCCGGTCAGGAGCCCATGTTCGGCGGCAGCGGGTCGTAGAGCACGCCGTGAGGACGGCCTCCGCCGGGATACGCGTAGTGCGTGACGAATGTGGCCGACGGGTTGTCGATCACGGCCACCCCGGCGTCCCTCCCAGTTCCTTCCGTTGCCACGAACGTGTACCCGCCGCTGCGGGAGAGCCACTGGTGGCCGGTGGTCGTACCCGGAACCGACACCTGGATGACTTGCACCGGCCATGAATGAGACGGCGGAGGACATCGAGGAGCTCCAGGCGCTCCTCGACGCCAGTTATGCCGCGAGCGGGGAGCACCTTCGGGAGGTCATCACCCCTGAGCGGCGGCTGAGCGCCGAAGGGGTTGCGGCCGGGCTCACGGGGATGCGGCTGCTGGTGCTGGCCACCGTGACCAGGGACGGCCGGCCCATCGCCGGACCCGTGGACGGCATCTTCTACCGGGGCCGCTTCTACTTCGGTTCCTCGCCCGAGTCGGTCCGCTTCAAGCACATCGCGGCGCGACCGTGGGTCAGTGCCACCCACCTGCCCGGCGAGGAACTGTCGGTCACAGTCCACGGACGGGACCCCTCTACGCCCGCATCGATCCTGACCGCATGTTCACCTTCCACATGCCGGCCTAGGCCGCGCTGGACAGCCCGGTCAGGAGGTCCGGGACGCGACACGCCGGGCCGAGCCCAGCGCTCGCCGAATGTGAAGGCTGACCCGCTTATGGGCGCGGTCCCCCTCCGCCCCTTCGGGCCTCGACGCCACGTCGGCGAAGACGTCGTCGCGGCCGTAGAGGATGACGGTGTCACCCGGGTCGGTGACCGTGTCCTTGCCGGGAATGCCCACGTAGTCGTGCACCTCGAGGTCGGTGAAGCGCCGGAGCAGGCGGACTCCGACTCGAGACAGCCGTTGGTCGACCCAGGAGTTCAGCGAAAGGAGGTACACCGCGGTGAGGCCGAGGACGAGGAGGACGATGCGGCCTGCGGTCTGGCCCGCGTCCTGGGCCCCGAGGAACCCGCCCAGGAGGCTCGCCACCACCGTGGCCAGTCCAAGGCTCCCCAGCAGCATCAGGTTCATCACGATCCGGCGCCGGATCGGGTGGTTGACCACCGGCTCCGACTCGCTGGTGGTGAAACCCACTCCCGTCAGGGCCGACCGGGCTTGGAAGCGGGCGGACTGGCGCGAGAGGCCGGTGACCGTCAGTGCGATCGTCGCTATCCGGGTGATCAGGAGCGAGACCAGGGCGACCGTCACCAGCAGGATCACGGGAACCATGGGGAAATTCCTTCCTCGCCCGACCGCATCCCTACCCCGCGGACGCGAGAAAGGGCCGGCACGGCGAGCGGATGCCCGTCGTGCCGGCCCTGGTGGGCTACTGGCTGCTAGCTACCGCTGCCTGCGGAGGCAACCAGGTGGACGACCCCGAGGGGCAGTCCCTCCTTGAACGCGTCCACCTTGAAGGTTGAGTTGAGGGCGGAAGCACCTGCTCCGGTGAGCTTGGCCACGGTCCCGTCGAGGACCACGTCGCTGCCCTCGGTGCTGACCTTGACGTTGGTGCCGTCGAGGAAGAGCAGAGGCACGCCCGGCTGGCCACCGGCGGTCGCGGTGAGGATCGAGTTGCCGGGGTCGACCACGAAGTCGGTGACTTCGAGCGACGTGCTGCCCTTGCTGAACCTCAGGCCGCTCCCCTGGTGGATGACCGAGCCGGCGATGTAGCCCGGCTGGTAGCTCTTGTCGGAGTGGATGGCGGCGAAGCCTCCGGTGATCGGGAAGCCCACCGTCGACGTCTTGGCGTCGAACGTGCCCGACCCGACGGGGGCGACGGCCACACCCAGCGACTGCAAGGCCCCTGCCGTTCCGGCGTCGAGCTTGACCTCGGTGCTCTTGCCGTCCAAGCGGGAGATGGCCGTGACCTGGTCGGTGCTCGTGTCGTAGGTGGTGGCGTCACCCTTGGCCACCAACCGCACCACACCCAGAGGCAGACCGGCCTTGAGGGCGTCGACCTTGAACGCCTTGTTCAGAGCACCGGCGGCGGTGTCGGTGAGCTTGGCGACCGTGCCCTGCAGGACGACGTTGCCGTCCTCCATGCCGACCTGGACGTTGGTGCCGTCGAGGGTCAGGAGCGGGACCTTGGGAGTACCGCCCACGGTGCCGTAGAGGACCGAGTTGCCGGGGTCAACCACGAAGTCGGACAGCTCCACCTTGGTGGATCCCGCGGTCAGCGTGAACCCGCTACCGGCGTGGTTGATCGAGC
This sequence comes from Actinomycetota bacterium, assembly GCA_020200615.1. The sequence goes on from JAIVIH010000099.1 coordinate 4,911, forward strand.
CCAGGATGTAGCCGGGCTGGTGGGTCACGTCGCTGTGGATCTCGGCGTAACCGGCGGTGATGGGGAACGTGATGGTGGAGGTGCCGGCGTCGAAGGTCGCGGACCCGGCGGGGGCCAGAGCCACCCCGAGGGACTTGAGGGCGCCTGCGGTTCCAGCGTCGAGGGTGACCGACGTTCCCACGCCCGAGAGGCTGGGAATGGCGGTGACGGTGTTGGCGCCCGACTGGGAGCCGGAGCCTTCTTCGGTCAGGTTGGTGGCTGTGTCGGAGTCACTCCCACAGGCAGCGCCGCCGAGGGCCAGCGCCCCGGCCAGCACCGTTACGGTGAGCTTTGATTTCAGGTGCACGGGCTTCTCTCTTTGCAAGTTGGGGGTTGGTATTGCCCGGTCTACGAAGCTGAGGCGGGGTCAGGATTTCGAAGGCCCGGGATATCCGCCAACAAGCAGGGCTAGTGCTGGGGGCGTTGACGCCTTTCCCGCGACGCTCCCGCCCGATCGAAGGCCCGCAGGGGGGCGACGGCGTCGATCATCCGGCTGAACGACACCACCTCGCCCAGCAGGTTCAGGACGACCAGCACGGCCAGGGTGACGTTGCGCACGCCGGGGCCGGCGACGAGAACGACGCCGAGGCCGAGGGCGGCCCCTAGGGGGTTGGCGCCGGAGTCCCCGAGCATCAGGTGCTCACGAAGGTCGTCGAAAAGGAGACCGGCCGCGGCTCCGGCCAGCACGGCGACGCCGGCCAGAACGGGGTCGGCCCCGCTGGCGACGGCGAGGACACCGAAAGCGACCAGGCCCCCCTTGATGGCCCTGCCCGGCGCCCGGTCGAAGAGGTTGCCCAGGTTGGCGGCGAGGGCGACGAGGGCGGCGTCGGCCAGGAGCCGGGCCACCCCTCCCTCGCCGGGACCGGCCGAGACGGGGCTGACCACCACCAGGGCGACCGCCGCCCCGCCCAGCAGCTTGAACAGGCCGGTCGTGACGCGCCCGCCGGCCAGGGCGAGAACGTGGCCCCGGAAGCCCCGGTACTCGCCCGAGCCGGCGACGTCGTCGATCGTCCCCAGGACGCAGAACCCGCTCACCGCGAGCAGGGTGAGCAGCCGGGCCAGGGTGATCCCCTCGTCGCCCACGCCCAGGGCGCCGGCCACGGCCCGTCCTCCCTCGACCAGGAAGAGGGCGAGCGGGAATACCAGGCCGGCGGCGGTCGGCAACTGCTTGCCCCGGTAGTTGGGTCGCAGCAGGGCGGGCTGGGCGAACCAGGGCCGGGCCGCCAGCCACGTCAGCCGGGCGGCCAGGGCGCCGACGACGAACGCGGTGATCAGCTCGGCCATCAGCGGGAGGGGTCGTCCTCGGCGGAAGCGAAGCGGGCCAGGGCCCGGCCCGCGGGAGCGTCGGCCGCCGGCTCCAGGAAGACGGGCTCCCCGCCTTCGTCGCGCAGGGCGAGCACGGCCATGAGCGGGCCCACCTCCACCAGGACCAGGGCGGTGACGACGACACCCGAGTCGTTCAGGACGAACCCGAGCACGCCGGCGGCGATGGCCGCCACCACCCCGACCCTGAGGGGCGACCCGGCGGGCAGGAGCTGGGCCCACCGGCGCCGCACCACCAGCACGTAGATCAGGAACCCGGCGATCACGGGCACGGCCCATGACCACGGCGTGCTCCGTAGGAGCCGGAGGTTGGCGTCGGCCTTGCGGGCGACGGTGGTGCGCAGCTCCTCTCCCCCGTCCCGCCACGTGTCGGCGGCCAGCCGGCCCAGGTGGGTCCTGGCCTCGGGGGGCCGCAACAGGTCGACGCCGGTGGCGACGGCCAGGACTGCGGCGGTGACGGCCAGCGCCCCCAGTACCAGCCGGGCCCCGTCGACGATGACCACCAGAGCCAGAAAGGCCGCCGCCGCGGCCAGCGCCTCCCGGGGCCGGGGGGCATGGTGGAGGTGGATCGCCACCCCGAGGAGGCTGCAGGCGGCCAGCACGGCGAAGGTCGTGTTGCCGAGGCCGAAGAAGCGGCCTGCGCTCTGGGGCGAGTAGCCGAGGATCCCGCCCACCTGGAGGCGGCCACCGGTGGCCACGTCGAGGATCAGGAGCCACGCCGTCGCCCCGTAGATCCAGGCCAGGGGGCTGAGGGGCGAGCGGTGGGCGCGCCGGGCCAGGGCCACGATGGCGGTGCCGGCCGCGATCAGGAATACGCCTCCCCAAGCGCCGGCCCGGGGGGCGAAGGGCGCCAGGCCGCGAAACAGGAGGGTGGCCAGGGGGAAGGCGGCCACGGCCAGGGCCACGTCCCGGAGGGCGGTCCTCCCGCGGGGGCTCAGCCGGGCCCGGCGCAGAACGAAGGCGACGGCGGCGTAGGCCAGAGCCTGGAAGGCGATGAAGGCCAGAGCCACGCCCAGGTAGATCCGCTCCCGGTAGGCGATGTCGTGGTCGAGTCGCGCCAGGCGGCCGGGGTCGGGCGTGCCGGGATGGAACCGCAGGGTGTGGCCGATCATGTCGCCCGGCACCTGCGCGCCGAGGGCCTGGAGGATGGTGGGCGCCAGGTCGGTGATGGTGACCAGGCCGAGGCGCCGGGTGGACGGCGAGTGGAGGTGCCCCTTCACGACTCCCGTCCCGGCGGCGACGACGGGAGTGAGGCGCCACTCGTCCTCCGGAGGCACCGGAGAGACGACGAGGACGAGGGTTCCCGGAGGGGCCTCGGCCACGAGCCGGCCGAGCAGGGCGTCGGTCTGGGCCAGAGCCTCGGACCGGAGCCGGGCGGCGAAGGCGGCAGGAGCGATGACGGCCAGGTCGCGGGCCCGGTCCAGGTCGCCGGGATCGACCAGGACCACGTCGGCCGCAGCCAGGGCTTCGCGGGTCCGGGCTGCGACCCGGTCGGGATCGGCCCGTCGCCCGAAGGCGGCCCGGCGGTCGAACATGAGCAGGTCGGCGGGATCGACCGATCCGGCGTCGATCCGGCCGCCGGAGTCCATGAGGGCGACCGCCGCCGGTCGCTCGGTGGCGGGGACGCTCTCGAGGCCGACCAGGCCGGTGGCAGTGTCGGCGTTGCCCACCACGCCGGTACGCAGGCCGGCGGCGTGGAGGGCGTCGCCCAGGGCTCCGGGACGGGAGGCAACGTGGCGACCGGCCTGCTGGCGGACAGCCGCCGCTCCTGGCACCCGCACCCCCCCGGTGCCGTCGGACGTGGCGCCACCGGTGGCTTCCTCCGCCGCCTCCCCGGCTCGGACTCTGGTTCCCGCTCCCAGGGTGGCGTAGGCCTCGACCGGGTTGGGATCCGACGACAGGGTGCGTACGGTCATGGCCCCGAGGGCGCCGTCGTCGATCAGGCGGTCGAGGTTGGCCAGCCGGCCCGTCCCCACCTCGTCCCAGCGAAGGCCGGGCATCCCCACGACGAGCACGCGGGAGGCACGCTGGGTGGCGGGAACGCTGGGCGCCTCCCACCGACCGCCCGACCATAGGGCGGCGGCCACGGCGACGAGAAGGGAGACGGCCACCAGGCGCAACCGGGTGGGCCGGGAGGTGAGGCGGGGCCACAGGGCGCGCACCACGTCGGCTCCCTGCCGGGCCCGGTGGGCGAACCCGGCCACGGTCCGGCCCGTGTGGCGATGGTCCATGGCCACGGGGACCTCGAGCAGTCGGGCGCCGGCCCGGCGGGCGTCGATGGTGAGCGCCGTCTCCAGGCCGAATCGTGGAGCCAACGCGAGGGAGCGCAGGAGCTCACCCCGGACGGCGCGCTGGCCCGAGAGGGGGGCGGAGACGGTCTGGCCCGTGGCCCGGCGGATCCCGGCGCCGGCCAGGTCCCGGACCACGCCGAATCCACCTCGCCCTCCCGCCGAGGGCAGCACGCCCACCGTCATGTCCGCCTCACCCGCCATGACCTGCTCCAACAGGGGCGACGCGGCGCTGGCGGTACCGCCCACGTCGGCGTCGATCAGGAGGTAGACGCCGGCGTGGGGGGCCAGGGCCACTCCGGCGGCCACCGCTCCGCCCTTGCCGCGGTTGGCGGGCAGGCTAAACACCCACGCTCCGGCGGCGCGGGCCCGATCGGCGGTGCCGTCGGTCGAGCCGTCGTCGACCACCAAGACCTCGTCGACGCCTGGGAGCGCGGTGAGGGCGGCGACCGTCTCGCCGATGGTGCTCTCCGCATCCTTGGCCGCCACGATGGCAACCACCGGGTCCGTGGTTGCGGCGCTCGGAGGACCGCTCCGGCCCTGCTCGTCGGGTGGAGTCTCCGTCGTCACGCCGTCAGTGCACCACGCCGGGACCGTTCGCGCCTCGAACTGAGTGCACGACTCCGAAGTCTAGGCCCCTGCCGTCGCCGCAGACGCTGACGCGGAGTCCGGATGTCGGAGCCTGTTGGAGCCTGTTGGACCGTCCGGTTGGACCACTGTGTTGGAACTGGCTGTTGGACAAGCCCGTTGGACCGCATGGGAGCGGCTCAGGTGGGCCGCGGGGCGCCAGGTTCAGGTCCGGCGCTCAATGAGGAGCGGCCCACGGAAGGCCACTCCCGGCGGCGGGCGAGCCGGCGAGCGGGCGCCACGGGGTCCGAACGGTTGCCCGGGATCTAGGCCGACAAGGTAGAGATAGACGCGTTCGGACCCACTCGTCAGAGCGGTACCGAGGAGCGCACGGCCCGAGTTCGGCTTTTCGCCCGCGACCGGGGCGGCTGCACGCGGGTGAGGGG
>JAIVIH010000345.1 GCA_020200615.1 Actinomycetota bacterium
GCCGGGTCCTACGCTCACGCCAACGACGTGGTTCAGTCGGTGGAACGCTGGGTCTGGAGCCGCCCCGACATCGAGGTCTCAAGCTTCGATGTTCGCTGGTCGACTTCCAACGGGGAGGTAGACCGATGACTGGCGAGCGAAGGTACTCCCGCATCGACCGGGTCAACGAGTCCCTCCGCGAGGTGATCGCCGACGAGCTGGAGCGGATCGATGACGAGCGCCTCGAGCTGGTGACGGTCACCGGAGTCAAGGCCGAGTCCGACCTCCGGCACGCCCACGTGTGGTTCGACACGATGGGAAATGCGGGCGAGGTCGCCGGCGCCCTGGGGCGGCACCGGGTCCGGTTGCAGGCGGCCATCGGCCGTCAACTGCACTTCAAGCGCACCCCCGAGTTAACCTTCTCGCCCGACCCCGCTATAGCCGTGGGGACTAGAGTCGAAGAGATCCTGCGAGGCCTGCACCGAGATACCGGGCAGGTGCCCGATCAGGCAGGAAGGATCGCAGATGAGCGAGCTTGACCGAGCAGCCGAGGCCATCGCGTCGGCTCACTCGCTGGCCCTCGCCTGCCATCACATCCCCGACGGCGACGCCCTCGGCTCCATGCTCGCCCTGGCCGGCCTGGCCGCCGCCCACGGCCGGGAGGTAGTCGCCTCCTGGCCCGAGCCCTTCGTCGTCGCCCCCCACTACGACTTCCTCCCCGGCCTTGATCGCGTCACCAAGCCGATCGACTTCCCGGCCGAACCCGAGGTCATGATCACCTTCGACTGCGGATCGCTCGACCGCCTCGGGGAGCTGGCCCGCTCGGCCGAGGGGGCGCACGAGCTGATCGTCATCGACCACCACGCCACCAACGACGGGTACGGCACCATCAATGTCATCGACCCCGACGCCGCCGCCTCGGCCGTCGTAGTGCGCCGGCTGCTCGCCAAGCTGGGCTGGTCCCTCGACCGCCCCTCCGCCCTGTGCCTCTACACCGGCGTCGTCTGCGACACGGGACGGTTCCAGTACGACAACACCACGCCCGAGGTGTTCGCCCTCGCCGAGGAGCTGGCCGGCTTCGACTTGCCCATTGCCGCCGTCACCCGCCAGCTCTTCGAGCAGCACCGGCTGGCCTACATCAAGCTCGCGGCGGCCGCCCTGGAACGGGCCGAATTCGATCCCGATCGCCGGTTCGTCGCCACGTGGGTCACAGCCGACGATTTCTCCCGCCACGGGGTCGAGTTGGAGGAGACGGAGGGGCTCATCGACCTCATCCGGCGCACGTCGGAGGCGGACGTTTCCTGCGTCCTGAAGGAGACGGTCGAGGGGACCCGGGTCTCGCTGCGGTCGGTGACCGACTTCGACGTCGGCGAAGTGGCCCTCGGGTTCGGCGGTGGCGGCCACCACGCCGCCGCCGGCTTCACCTCGGACCGCCCCGTGCGGGAAGTCCTCGAAGCCATCCGGGAGAGGCTTCCCGTAGTGGCCGGTACCGGCTGAGCAGCGCCCCCGGAGCGATCTGACCTCATCCCTGGTCGACGGCCTGGTCGTCGTGGACAAGCCCCCCGGCATCACCTCTCACGACGTCGTGGGCCGGTGCCGGCGCATCTTCAACCAGCGCCGCGTCGGCCACGGCGGGACCCTGGACCCCGACGCCACGGGGATCCTGCTCGTCGGCCTGGGCCGGGCGACCCGGCTGCTCCGCTTTCTCTCCGAGCTGCCCAAGTCGTACGTGGGTGACGTGGTCCTGGGCGTGGCCACCTCCACCCTCGACGCTGCGGGCGAGCAGGTCGGGTCGTGGGACATGTCGGGCGTGACTCTGGAGCAGGTCCGCGAGGCGGCAGTCGCATTCCGGGGCGAGATCGACCAAGTCCCGCCCATGGTCTCGGCCGTGCAGATCGGCGGCCGGCGGCTGCACGAGCTCGCCCGGGCCGGGGTCGAGGTGGAACGGACGGCTCGCCGGGTGACCGTCCACGATCTCGAGGTGGACGCCACCTCCACTCCCGGCGTCTTCCGCCTGCGGGTTACCTGCTCCTCGGGCACCTACGTGCGGTCCCTGGCCGCCGACCTGGGCTCGGCCCTGGGCGGTGGCGCCCACCTGCGCGCCCTCCGGCGCACGGCCGTCGGCTCCTTCACCGAGTCCGAGGCTCGTCCTCTCGACGAGGTCGGCCCGGACGACGTGCTTCCTCCGCTGGAGGCGATGAGGGCTCGCCCCCATGCCGTGGTCGACGCTGACCTGGCCGCCGCTGTGGCCCACGGCAAGGTGCTCGAACAGGTGGCCCTGGGCGTGGAAGGCGAGGGCCCCTGGGCCGTGGTCGACGAGACGGGCGACCTCCTCGCCGTGTACGAGGCCTACCCCGGCGGTCGGGCCAAGCCCGCCGTCGTCTTGAGCGGCTGACCAACCGCGAACGCCACCGCCCAGCTGCGTGCCGAACGCCACGACATAGCCTGCAGGTCGTGGACGTCGTCATCCATCCGGCCGGCTTCCCCCGCCTGAGCGAGGCGTCGGCCGTCACCATCGGCGCCTACGACGGGGTCCACCTCGGCCACCAGGCGGTCCTCCGTGAGCTACGGCGCCGGGCGGAAGCCCAGGGCCTGTCCACCGCCGTCGTCACCTTCGACCGCCACCCGGCGACCGTCGTCCGGCCTGAGTCGGCCCCAAAGCTCCTGACCGACCTCGACCAGAAGCTCGAAGTGCTGGGCGCCACTGGCGATGTCGACGTCACCGTGGTCGTCACCTTCGACCTCCTCCGCTCCCAGGAGGAGCCCGAGGACTTCGTGGAGGAGGTCCTCGTGGACGGGTTGAGCGCCCGGCTCGTGGTGGTGGGGGAGGACTTCCACTTCGGTCGCCGCCGGCGGGGAAACGTCGGCCTTCTCCGGGAGCTGGGCGCCCGGCTCGGGTTCGATGTCGTCGGCCTAGGCTTGGTGGAGGCGCCTGGTGCGGAGGGGGTGGTGTCGTCCACCGCGATCCGGGTGCTCCTGGCCGCGGGTGACGTCGTCGGTGCCGCCCGCCTGCTGGGTCGTCCGTTCGAGCTACGGGGCACGGTGGCCACCGGCGACCGGCGGGGCCGCGACCTGGGCTATCCGACGGCGAACGTGGAGGTGGCGCCCGACATTCTCCTCCCGGGAGAGGGGATCTACGCCGGCTGGTACGAACGACCGGGAGGGGCGGTGCACGCCGCCGCCATCTCCGTCGGGCGCCGGCCGACGTTCGGCGACGGCACCCCCGCCCCCATCGTGGAGGCCTACCTGTTGGACTTCACCGGCGACCTGTACGGCGAAGCGGCGAGGGTGCGCTTCGTCAGCCGCCTGCGGGACGACGAGCGCTTTGAGACGGTCGAGGAATTGGTAACCCAGATGAGCCGCGACGTCGACGCCGCCCGCCTGGCCCTGTCCAACTTCTGACGGGCAGACGGCCGGGTCAGGTGGCCGCCGGCTCCCGGGGCACGCCCTCTCCGGCCCGGGTCGCCTCCACGGGAACCTCGCCCGGCATCTTGGGCACCTCGAGGTCGACGGTGACGGTGCCGTGCCCCTTCTCCCACTGGACCACATTGACCACGGCGGCGTAAACCACGAGCCGGCCGAAGAAGAGCAGCCAGGCCAGGATGGCGAACATCACGCCGAGGGAGCCGTAGAGGGCGGAGGCGGAGGCCACGGCCATGGGCACGTAGATCCCGCCCAGGATCTTCAGCACGCCGAGAC
>JAIVIH010000346.1 GCA_020200615.1 Actinomycetota bacterium
TCAGCATGGCGGCCCCGGCCGTCGCAGGGACTTCGCCACCCGGCGAGGGCCCTCGTGCTCCTCGATCTCCTCCAGCGGCACGGGAAGGGCGACCGACCAGTTGGGCCACTCGTCGGTGGTGCCGGGCATGTTGGGCCGCTCCTCGACGGCCAGGGCATCGTCCAGCGTCGCCGCCAGCAGGAGGCACGGCGCCTGCCCGAGGGCGTCGTAGGCACCGGCCACCACCTCTTCGACGGGCCCGTCCGAGCCCACCCCGGCCAAGGCCTGGAGGCGGGAACGGGTGGCGGCCGTGCCTTCCTCGTTGGGCTCGAGCCCGAGTTCCCTCTGGGCGTCCAGATCGGTCCCCGTCCAGAGGCCGGCCACGGTGGGGAGGTCGTGGGTCGTGACCGCGGCCATGGCCGGGACGGGCCACTCGGCCGGTGGCTTCCGTTCGAACCACAGCAGGCGGTAGGACAGGACGTTGCGAGAGGCCAGCTCGGTCCGCACGTCCTCCTCCACCGTGCCGAGGTCTTCGCCCACCACGTAGGCGCCCGCACGCTCACTCTCGACAGCCACGATGTCGAGCAGGTCGGACGCCGGGTAGCGCACGTAGGTTCCGTTCGCGCCCCCGGCTCCGCGGGGTATCCAGAACAGCCGGAACAGCCCCATGACGTGGTCGAGGCGGACGCCGCCTCCCTCACGGAGCGCGGACCGCACGATCTGCACGAAGGGCCCGTATCCCGCGTCCCGGAGCCGCCAGGGGTCGAAGGGGGGGACACCCCAGTCCTGGCCCTGGGTGTTGAACTCGTCGGGTGGGGCCCCCACCGAAATACCCGGCGCGAGCACGTCCTGCCACAGCCAGGCGTCGGCCCCCGCGGGATCGACGCCCACGGCCAGGTCCTGGATCAGCGGGATCTCGTCCGAGACGGCGGTCAGCTGGACCTCCACCAGCCACTGGAGCCACTGGTGGAACTGCACCCGGCGCAGCCGCGACCGGCGATACTCCACGACTTCCGCCGAGTCCGGCCGCCGGTACTCCTCCGGCCACGAATCCCATGGACGACCGAACTCCTCGGCCAGAACGCAGAAGGTGGCGTAACCCTCGAGGCTCTCCCCCTGGCCCTCGCAGAAGGCGTCAAGGGCCGCATCGCCGGGAAACCGTTCCCACAGGCGCTCGAGGGCGTCCATCTTCAGGCGGTAGACGGCGTCCCGGTCGATCCTGCGATCGGCGTTCAGGGCACGACCGGCGGCGGCCACCTCCTCCACCTCGGCTCCCAGGTCGGCGGCGCCGGGGGCATCCTCGACCCGTAGGTAGAGCGGATTGCGGAACTGCCGGGTGCTGGGGAAGTAGGGGCTGGCCGTCTGAGGCAGCCCGGGCAGAGCGGCGTGGAGGGGGTTCAGGAGGAGCAGGTCACTGCCCAGGTCGCGCTTCGACCACGTCGCCAGCTCGCGGAGGTCGGCCAGGTCGCCCATCCCCCAGCTCGCCCGCGAGCGGACCCCGTAGAGCTGAACGGCCCAGCCCCAGCCCCGTGCCGTGGGCATCGGGCACCGACCTGGGCTCACGATCAGAGACCTCGGGCTGGCCTCGCCGTCGCCGTCGACGCGGCTGACGGTGTGGTACCCGAGGGGCAGATCGGGGGGAAGCCGTCCCTCGGCTTCGACCTCTCCACCGTCCTCGGTGATGATCCGGACCCGCCCGTCCACCGGAATGTCATCGCCCGGGTGGAGGACCCACGCCGGCCGGGAGGACGGCCGGCCGTCTTCGGTGGCGCCCATGGCCTCGAGAACCGCGCTCACCGTCTCGGACGGCGGCGTCGAGGCCGGGGCGCCTCGACGGCGGAAGCGGGTGCCGATCCACACCAGGAGTCCGAGCACGGCCAGGGGAGAGAGGAACCCGACGACCACGATCATCCCGCCCAGGACCGAGACGGCCCCGTCCCATGCCCGCTCCAGGCTGTGGGCCAGACCGGTGGTGGGCTCGGGCTGGGGCACGACGCCGGCCCCCGGCTCGAAGATCGACACACTGAGGGTCGAGAGGGCCGCCGCCTGGCTCAGTTGGTCGCGCTGGGCCTGGAGCTGCTCGACCTGCTGGCGGACGTCGAACAGAGCGTTCTGGACCTGGAGGACTTCGCCCACACCCCCGGCGCGGCCGAGCAGGGTGCGCAGCGACTCCTCCTGGGCCTGCAGGCTCCGCAGCCGAGCCTCGTAGTCGACCAGCTGCCCGCCCACGTCCTCTCCCCGCAGCGACGCCCGCTCCAGGGTGCCCAGCTCGGACAGCGCCTGGCGGGCGGCGTCGAAGCGATCGGCGGCCACCCTGATGGTCAGGTCCCCGGCCTTCGGCTGCGACGAGCCCGGCCGGCCGTCGCCCTCGTCGGTGACCGTGCTCGATGCCACCACGAAGCCTCCGTGGGACGCGGCGATGGAGGCGACGCGGTCGAAGGCGCCGGTGAACTTGCCCTTCCCGACCCGGACCGACAGCTCCGCGCTCCGAACGATGCGGGGCCCGGCGGGGTCGACCGTCCGCCCTCCTGGCGGCGCCACCGTCGGCGAAGATCCCTGGTCCTGGGCGAGCTTGGCCGAGCCGGCGGCCCCGTCGACCACGGGCGCGGCCAGGGACCTCTCCTCGCCGGCCCCGCCCGCGGACGCCAGGGGACCTGCGACTCCGCTCTGAGGGCCCTGGGAATCCGGTTCGGTCGCGGCCACGACGGCCCCGGCGAGCACCAGTACGAGAAGCCCGGCGCCGGCCACTCCCAGCCGCCGCCGCCGTCCGTCCAGTGACCCGCCCTTGCTCGTCTGCCTCATCTCGCGCCTCCTGGATTCCGGTTGACGTCGCTTGGACGACGGAGGGGAGGCGGCCGGTTCCCGATCCCACACGATCAACAGAAGCTCTGCTGCGGAAGGTGGGTCGGTAGACTTCGTCTTCCATGTCCCGATGGCTCGTCGAGAAGCGACTCTCCCAGGCGTCCGAGCGGCTCAAGCAGCTGCGCGCCGACCTGAAGGTGGCCGACGAGCAGCTCCTTTTCCTCACCGAGGCGGCTGACGAAGCCCGCCTCCGGGCCCTCGTCTCCGAGACCCCGCTGGCCGACCAGGAGCACCGGGAAGCCCAGAAGCACGCCGAGGCCATGACCCGTCACCGGGCGCAGGTCGCCTCCTCCATCTCCGAACTGGAGAAGACGCAGGACGAACTCCTCGACCGTCTGGTCGAAGAGGCACGCTGAGCGAACAGGCCGACAATTGGGCGTAAGAGTGGTGATCGCGGAGGATGAGGCCATCATCCGGCTCGACCTCAAGGAGACCCTCGAAGAGGAGGGGTATGAGGTGGTCGGTGAGGCCGGGCGGGGCGACGAAGCGGTCGCCCTCGTGCGCGAGCTCGATCCCGACCTGGCCATCCTCGACATCAAGATGCCGGGCATGGACGGGATCACCGCCGCCCGGGAGATCGCCGGAGGCCGCAAGGCGGCCGTCCTCATCCTCACCGCCTTCAGCCAGCGGGACCTGGTTCAGCGGGCTACCGAGGCCGGCGCCATGAACTACCTGGTCAAGCCCTTCCAGAAGAGCGCCCTCATTCCCGCCATCGAGGTCGCCCTGGGCCGCTTCGCGGAGCTGAAGGCGCTCGAGCAGGAGTCGGTGGAGCTGAAGGACCAGCTGGCCACCCGCCGGCTGGTGGACCGAGCCAAGGGCCTGCTCCAGGACCAGCACGGGATGTCCGAGGCCGACGCGTTCACGTTCATCCAGCGCACGGCCATGAGCAAGCGGGCCAAGATGCGGTCCATCGCCGACCAGATCCTCGAGGGGAAGCTCACCCCCTAGGGTTCGGGTCGCAAGCAAAAGCTTGCTCCCCGAGCTTCAAGGTGCTCCGGGCGACCGGCAAGCCGGATCGCCCTCCGCCATTCCTTCCAGCCGGCATCTGGTGTGGCCGCCTTCCGGCGGCGAGAGCAGCCTCCAGCGGATTTCGGGTCGCCACCCGGCTTGGCTCAGCTGGGGAGGCTGGGGGGCGTGCCTCCCTGGAACAGCTGGGTCAGGTCGGTGACCTGGTCGGCGGGCGGGATCTGAACGTCGGCCGCGACCCCGAACTCGAACAGCTCCAGCTCGACCGTGCCTGCCGAGGTAGGGCCGGCGCCGTCCGGGTCGAGGCTGAACTTCATCCTGCGCAGCCGGCCCTCGGCATCCAGCCACACGTCGGCGGGAAGGGTGGCGGAGCCGGACGAGGCGATGAGGTCCTCGACCGCCTTCTTCCCGTCGGGTGGGAGCGAGGCGCTGGCCTTCCTCAGGTCGATGGGAGCCCGGTAGTGGGTGGTGGACACCCCCCGCACGCTCTCTTCGCCAACCTCGCTCACGTCGTCGGTGGCGCCCCGCAGGTACCCGAGGGCCTGGGTCGGGTCGGTCTGCGCCAGCTGCCCCAACGACCCCAGGCTGAGCCCCGCCTGCGGGGACAGGGTCGCCAGCTCGAGCTTGTACCAGGGCCGGCCTCCGGGCAGTAACCCCGGCGGAAGCTTCACGTAGAGGCCGCTGGGGTCGAGGACGGTGTCGACGGTGCCCGTCCCCAGGCTCCCGCCGAGCGAACCGAGGTCGACGGTGACGGCGCCCAGCCGGTTCTTCAGGTCGACGACGCCTTCGCCGTGCACGGTCCTGGCCTCGGCGCCGGTGGTGAAGTTCACGTTGAGGGCGAGCCGCGACGTGCCGGCGTCGATGGTCTTGTCCGGGGCGACCCGAATCAGCGTGCCGTCACCTCCGTCGCCGCCGCATCCGGCGAGGAGGGTGACGACTACGAGCAGCAGCATCGAAAGCCGGATCCGCCCGGCGCGATGGCGGAGGGTTCCCGTCATACCCGGGCGACGTAGAGCTGGCTGGCGAGGGCAGGGCCGAGGGCGATGGAGCCCTGGTCCAGGTCGAGGGTCACGGTGCCGTCCGGCGCCCGGGAGCGCACCTGGGCCGCCGCTCCCGGGATGAACCCGTGGCTGTCCAGATAGATGAGGGCATCGAGATCGACCTCCACCTGCTCGGTGACGCGCTCGAGGCGCACCCGGTCACCGAGCTCGGTCTCGGCCAGGGCTTGCAGGTTCCGCTCGGGACCACCGGCGCCGGGGATGGGGTTGCCGTGGGGACAGGTGGCGGGATTGCCGAGGAGGGTGACCAGTCTCTGCTCGACCTCGTCGGAGATCACGTGCTCCCACCGGCAGGCTTCGACATGGGTCTTGTGCCACGGCAGGCCGATGATGTCGGTGAGGAGCCGCTCGGCGATGCGGTGCTTGCGCACCACGCTCTCGGCCCGCACCCGTCCGGCCGGAGTGAGCTTGAGGATCCGGCCCTCGGTCCGCACGTAGCCGTCGGTTCGGAGCCGGCGCACCATCTCCGACACGGAGGGGGCGGAG
>JAIVIH010000347.1 GCA_020200615.1 Actinomycetota bacterium
GTCTTGGTCGGCTCCGCCGGAGTCGGCTCCGCTGCCCCCTCGACCGCCGGCGCAACGGGCTCCACGGGCTCCCCCGACTCTCCCGAGGACCACTGGTCGGCGGTCACCGACTCCGATCCGTCGGCCGGCTTCCAGACCATCTCTCCACCGTCGTCGGTGACCCACTCCCCCTCGGCCCACTCCTCCTCCGCGTAACCCGCCTCCTCCTCGGCCAGCTGGCTCTCGCTCTTGATGTCCACCCGCCAGCCGGTGAGACGGGCGGCCAGGCGGGCGTTCTGGCCCTCTTTGCCGATGGCCAGCGACAGCTGGTAGTCGGGGACGATGACCTCGGCCGCGCCGGTGCTCTCGTCGATCCGGACCTCCCGGACCCGCGCCGGGGACAGGGCCTTCATCACGAACTCGGGAGGCTCCTCGGAGAAGGGGACGATGTCCACCTTCTCTCCCCGCACCTCGTTCATGACCATCCGCACGCGGGCGCCCCGGGCGCCGACGCACGCGCCCACGGGGTCGACGTTGGGGTCATTGGACCAGACGGCGATCTTGGTACGGTGCCCGGGCTCGCGGGCCACGGCCTTGAGCTCGACCACGCCGTCGCTGATCTCGGGCACTTCGAGCTGGAACAACCTCATGATCAGCCCCGGGTGGGTGCGGCTGACCACGATCTGGGGGCCCTTGGAGGTCTTGCGGACCTCGACGATGTAGGCCTTGAGCCGGGTGCCGGGGTCGTAGCGCTCGTAGGGGACCTGCTCGGCCTGGGGCAGGAGCGCCTCCACCTTGCCCAGGTCGAGGAGGGTGTAGCGGCTGTCTCCCTGCTGGATGATCCCGGTGACGATGTCGCCCTCGCGGCCGGCGTACTCCTCGTACTTCATCTCCCGCTCGGCCTCGCGGATGCGCTGGAGGATGACCTGCTTGGCCGTCTGGGCCGCGATGCGGCCGAAGTCGTTGGGCGTGTCCTCCCACTCGCGCGTGACGTTGCCGTCCTCGTCCAGGTCCTGGGCGTAGACGTGCATCTCGCCCGTGTCGGGGTCGATGGTGACGAACGCCTCTTCGGCGGCGGTCGGCATGCGCTTGTAGGCGGAGACCAGAGCGTTGGCGAGAGCCTCGAGCAGAGTGTCGACCGAGATTCCCTTCTCTCGCTCGATGACCTGCAGCGCCTCCATGAGCTCGAAATTGGTCGTCATCCGGTGCCTTCTTCCCGGTCTGGGAGCGATCGCGATGAGCTGGCACGGGGCCGGCTCGGGTGCTTGGGTTGCGGTTGGGGCCACACGAAACGGGTGCGCGCCTTCTCGATGGCGGAGTACGGGATGGTGTGCCCGGCCACCACGACACCCTCGTCGTCGGCCGCCTCCAGGATTCCTTCGACTCGCCGTTCGCCCGCCGTGTCGGGACGGGTCTTGAGAGCGACCGTGCTCCCGACCACGCGCTTGAAGTGCTCGGGCCGGCGGAGTGGTCGCTCGAGGCCGGGGCTGGAGACTTCGAGGACGTACCGGGACGGCAGCCAGCTCTGGGGGGTGGATCGGTCGGGGTCCTGCTCGTCGCGGTCGAGGTCGGCCGAGATGCGGCGGGAAGTGTCGGTGATCAGATCCAGGTCGACCCCGCCCGGCCGGTCGATCGTGACCCGGAGGACGTTGGCCGCCAGCTCCACGTCAACCACTTCCACGCCGACTGCTTCGAGAGAGGGAGTCACGAGGGCTCGCACTCGCTCACTGACGTCATCGCTGCGTACGGGCCTTCCTCCTCCTTCCCAAGAAACGTGAAAAAGCGTGGGCTCCCCGCCCACGCTTTTGGCCTGCACTTCATTCGAACGGTTGAGCGGGGACGAGTATACCGGCTCACTTCCCCGGAGGGGGGAGCGTCAGGTGTCGGGCCTGAGCTCCTTCTGGATCAGCTCCACCCTCTGCCCGACGGCGTTGGGGTCGTCACCCTGGATCGACAGCAGCTCGCGTCGGGTCTGCTCGGCCTCTTCGGCGGCGCCCACGTCGGCCGCCGCGAGTCGGGCCTCGGCCCCCTCCGCCACCAGCCGCTCGGCCTCCTCCACCAGCGCTTCGACCATCTGGTCCTCGGGAACGACGCGCACCACCTGGCCTTTCACGAACAGGTGGCCCTTCCCCCGTCCGGCGGCGATGCCCAGGTCGGCGGTCCGGGCCTCGCCCGGGCCGTTGACCACGCAGCCCATGACCGCCACCTGGATGGGCAGCTTGCGCTCGGCCAAGGCGGCCATGGCCTCCTTGGCCACCCTGATGACGTCGACCTCGGCCCTCCCGCACGACGGGCAGGCGATGAGGTCGACGGTCTTGCGCTCCCGCAGCCCCATGGCCTCCAGCAGCTGCCGGCCGGCCTGGGCCTCCTCCACCGGATCGGCGGTGAGCGAGTAGCGGATGGTGTCGCCGATCCCCTCGGCCAGCAGGGTGGCGATCCCGGCGGTGGCCTTGATCACCCCGGCCGGAGGAGGGCCGGCCTCGGTGACCCCCAGGTGGAGCGGATGGTCGGTGACCTCCGACAGCTGGCGGTAGGCCTCGATCATGAGCGGGACGTTGGACGCCTTCACCGAGATCTTCACGTCGTGGAAGTCGACCTCGGCGAAGTAGGCCAGCTCCCGTTGGGCCGACTCCACCAGGGCCTCAGGGGTGGCCCCGCCGTACTTCGTGTAGAGGTCGGGGTCGAGGGAGCCGGCGTTGACGCCGATGCGGATGGGAACCCTCCGGGCCTTGGCCTCCTCGGCCACCAGCTTTATCTGGCTGGGCTTGCGGATGTTGCCGGGGTTGAGCCGGAGGCACTGCACCCCTGCGTCCAGGGCGGCGAGGGCCAGGCGGTACTGGAAGTGGATGTCGGCCACGAGCGGCACGGGCGACCGGGGGACCATCTGGGCCAGGGCCAGGGCCGCTTCGGGGTCGTTGCACGTCACCCGGACGATGTCGGCTCCCGCTGCGGCCAGGGCGTAGATCTGGGCCAGGGTGCCATTGACGTCCGCCGTCTTCGTCGTGGTCATGGACTGGACGCTCACCGGGGCCCCGCCGCCGACAGGTATGGCGCCGACCTGGATCTGGCGGGTGAGCCGGCGCGGGTACGCCACTACCCGCTCACCGTCACGGCGTGAACGGGTTGCCCACGGGGTCGACGATGTCCAGCCACACCGAGCTCACGCCCAGCACCACGAGGGCCGCGACCACGACCGCGGTCAGGGGCAGCAGCTTCGTGACGTCGGCTTGGTAGCGGCGACCCTTGCGGGACCGGATCCGCTCGTAGGTCGCGATGGCGATGTGGCCCCCGTCGAGAGGCAGGAGCGGAACCATGTTGAACACGCCGACGAACACGTTGAGCAGGACCAGGATGCCGAAGAAGTCGAACAGCCCGTTCTCGGCCGCTTGGTCGGCGATGCGGGTGACGCCCACCACCGACACGGGACGGTTCTCCCGGTCCGCCTCGGAGGACTTGCCCGTCAGCTGATCCCCATAGTCCCGCAACGAGCTGGGCGAGAAGAACGATCCCAGGGCCTTCACCGAGGCGACGGTGAGCCGTCCGAGTTGGTTGGTGGAGCGACCGATGGCCGTGATCAGACCCACCCGCTCGACCGCGACCTTGGACCCGATGCCCACAAACCCGACTTCCTCACCCTCGGGGTTGGTCGGGTCGGGGGTGACCACGAGCGTCCTCCGGGCACCGTCC
>JAIVIH010000100.1:0-3204 GCA_020200615.1 Actinomycetota bacterium
GCTGAGCACCGTCCAGGTCCTGGACCCCGAGGCCCGCGCCTTCGCCGACTGCGAGGCCAGCGCCGAGAGGCTGACGATTGGACTGGGAGACGCCGACCCGGAGGCTCGCAATCTGGCCGTCGTGGCCCGGCGGGACGGCCGGATCGTGGGCACGGTGGAGGGGTGGGCCCGGGCCGGTGTCGCTCTCGTCCTCGAGCTCTGCGTCGCCCGTGAGGTTCACGGCGAAGGGGTCGAAGGTCACCTGCTGGCGTCGTTCGAGTCGGCAGCACTGAGCCAGGACTGTCGTCGCTTGGGCGCCCGGCTCTGGTCCGGGAGCCTGGCCGAGACCGCGTGCCGGGACCGGGGCTGGGTTGAGGAATGCCGGCTCAGGAGCTGGTACGGCGAGCGGGATCTCGTGCATCTGCGCCGGGATCTCTAGATCTCCTGGCGACTTTCGACGTATGTGATGTTGCGTCCGTCAGGGCGCTACCGTGGAGGCATGCTGGGACGGCGGGCGGGTGCGCGCCCGGGGAGCGTTAGGGGGGCCTTGATGGCCGCCCTGATCGCGGTCGCCACCGTGTCACCGGCGTGGGCGCAGCCCACCCCCACCTCGGCACCCACGTCGACTTCTTCGACATCGACGACCGTCCCCGCCACCACGTCGACTGCCCCGCCGGACTCCGTTCCCGACTCCTCGGTGCCGGCTACGTCTGCGCCGGTCGCTCCCCCGACGGAGGTGATCCCGCCGCCCCCCAATCCCGACCTTCCGTCGGGCGACAGTGGGCCGCCCGGGCCTCCACCGCCGAGCGTCTCCGAAGGTGAAGTTGCTGCCTTCCTGGATTCGCTCGTGCGCACGCCTTCGAGCAGCTCAGCGGCGCTGGTCGACGCCCTCCGGGTCCTGACCGCGTTCGGCATGAGCGCCCAGGAGGCGGCGATGATCGGGATGGGCCGTTTCCCGATCGGCGCCGAGGCCTTCTACCGGGACGACTTCGGAGAGTATCGGTCCGGACCTCCGGTCCATGGTCATCAGGGCAACGACATCTGGGCCGCCTTTGATGCGCCGATACGGGCGCCGGCCAACGGCATCGTCCGGTTCGAGGACTCCGGCCTCGGCGGGAAGGGCGCGTTCGTCACCGAGCCGGACGGGACCTACTACTACCTGGCCCACCTCAACGGTTTTGCCCCGGGTCTCTCGAGTGGCGACTCGGTACGGACCGGGCAGCTCATCGGGTTCAACGGCGACAGCGGGAACGCTCGCGGCGGCCCTCCTCACGTGCACTTCGAGATCCATCCTCGCGGTGGCGCGGCCGTCAATCCCAAGCCCATCCTCGACCAATGGCTGAACGACGCCTTGGCCGGAATCCCCGCCCTGGTGGCGCCCTACTTGCAGGGCGGCAGCAGTGGTAACAGGCCCATCACCGCGGTGGGTATTGTCCGCCACTTCGACGGCGGCGGAGGCCTGCTGACCGGCCCCTCCCGCTCCGAGCCGAGGGCGGGAAGGGTCGCCTCGGAGGCGGCCAGGTCCCAGCGTGACGCTGATTCGGTGCTGTCTCCCCTCACCCCCGAGGTTCTTCGCCAGCACGCCCCTCCCGGCCTCTAAGCCTCGAGCCCGGGCCCGCGGCCCCGGCCCGGGCGGCGAAGCCGCCAGAGACTCACGGCCCGGCGTGGGGCAGGGGCCCCACGCTCGGGAGGAGGCCGGGCCTGGCTCCGTGCCTGAACGGCGTGACGGGGCCCCGGCCGGGGCGGCGAAGCCGCCAGAGACTCAGTCGTAGACGACGGCTGCGAACTCCCGCAGCTTGGCCAGCTCGTGGTGAGCCTCGATTCGGCGCCACGTTCCCGAGCGGGAGCGCATGACCAGCGAGCTGGTGGTCGCCCCGTGGCGGTCGTAGTGCACGCCCCGCAGTAGCTCTCCGTCCGTGACCCCGGTGGCGGCGAAGAAGCAGTTGTTTCCGCCGACCAGATCGTCGGTCTCGAGCACCCGGTCCAGGGAAAAGCCGGCGTCGAGCACGTTCTTGCGCTCCTCGTCGCTCTGGGGGCACAGCTGACCCTGCATCTGCCCCCCCAGGCACTTGAGAGCGGCGGCTGAGATCACACCCTCGGGCGTCCCTCCGATGCCGAAGAGGATGTCGGCGCCCGCTTCGGGAGACCCGGTGGAGATGGCCCCAGCCACGTCGCCGTCCTGAATCAGCCGGATGCGAGCGCCGGCCTCGCGGATCTCGGCGATGAGGTCGTTGTGCCGGGGCCGGTCCAGCACCACTGCGGTGAGGTCGCGGACCGACCGCCCGAGGGCTTTGGCCACGGACTCGAGGTTCTCCGTGGGCGCGCGGGTGATGTCGATGGAGCCAGCCGCTTCAGCGCCCACGGCCAGCTTGTTCATGTAGAAGCAGGGACCGGGATCGAACATGGTGCCGCGCTCGCTGAGGGCGATGACCGCGATGGCGTTCCCCCGACCGAGAGCGGCGAGCGTGGTGCCCTCGAGCGGATCGACGGCGATGTCGACGGCCGGTGGAGTACCGTCGCCCAGCTGCTCCCCGTTGAAGAGCATGGGCGCATCGTCCTTCTCGCCCTCCCCGATGACGACGATCCCGTCCATGGCGACGGCGCCGAGCACGGTTCGCATGGCGTTCGTGGCCGCGCCGTCGGCCCCCTTCTTGTCCCCCCGCCCCATCCAGCGGGCAGCCGCCATCGCTGCGGCTTCGGTGACCCTCACCAGTTCCAGGGCCATGTTCCGGTCGAGGGCCTGCTGTCCAACGCTCATGGGCCGGACGTTACTCGGGACGGCCCCCGGGCCGCCTATTGGCCCGAGCGCCCGATAGGCACAGTCTCGTCCTGCGATACTCGGCAGCGTGACCGCCCGAGACGAGTGGCGGCGGGCCTGTGACCAGGCCGGCTCTGAGCAGAAACGGGCGGAGACCCTCTCCGGCATCCCGCTCGATCCCGCCTACGGCACGGCGGAGAGCGAGTGGCCCGGGGTCTATCCCTATACGCGCGGCCTCCACCCCGCGATGTACCGGTCCCGGCCGTGGACCATGCGCCAGTTCGCAGGCTTCGGCACGGCCGAGGACACCAACCGGCGGTTCCAGGAGATCCTGCGGGCGGGAGGGACCGGGCTCTCGGTCGCCTTCGATCTCCCCACCCTCATGGGCCGGGACTCGGACGATCTCCTGGCGGAGGGTGAAGTCGGCCGGTGCGGGGTGGCCGTGGACACGCTGGCCGACATGGAGG
>JAIVIH010000100.1:3246-6910 GCA_020200615.1 Actinomycetota bacterium
TCTTCCCGCCCCGCCCGTCGATGCGGCTAGTGACCGACGTGGTGCGCTTCTGCAGCGCCGAGCTTCCCAAGTGGCATCCGCTGTCTGTCTCCGGCTACCACATCCGCGAGGCGGGGGCGACGGCCGTCCAGGAGCTGGCCTTCACCCTGGCCAACGGTTTCGCCTACGTCGAGGCGGCGATGGCCACGGGCCTTGACGTGGACCGGTTCGCGCCCCGGTTGAGCTTCTTCTTCAACGCACAGATCGACTTCTTCGAGGAGATCGCCAAGTACCGCGCCGCCCGGCGGGTGTGGGCCAGGTGGATGCGGGAACGCTACGGGGCCCGCGACCCCCGCTCGTGGCAGTGCCGCTTCCACGTCCAGACGGCGGGGGTCTCGCTGACCGCTCAGCAGCCCGAGGTCAACATCGTGCGGACCGCGATCGAGGCCTTGGCCGGAGTCCTGGGGGGCACCCAGAGCCTGCACACCAACGCTCTGGACGAGGTGCTGGCCCTGCCCAGCGAGAAGTCGGCCCGCTTGGCCCTGCGGACCCAGCAGGTCATCGCCCACGAGACCGGCGTCCCGTCGGTCGCGGACCCCTTGGGCGGTTCCCATCTGGTCGAGGCGATGACCGACGAGCAGGAGAGCAGAGCCGAAGCGGTCCTGGCCCACCTGGACCGTCTGGGCGACGGCTCGATGCTCGACGGGGTCTACGCCGGCGTCGAGAGTGGTTGGTTTCAAGGCCAGATCGCGGACGCGGCTTACGACCTCGTCCGCAAGCTCGATGCCGGCGAGAGGGTGGTGGTGGGCGTCAACCGCTTCACGAGCGGTGATTCCCTGCTTTCGGAGCTCCACCAGGTCGATCCCGCGGTCGAAGACCGGCAGCGGAAGCGCGTGGCCGAGGTGCGGTCCCACCGCTCGGCCGACGCCGTGCATTCCGCTCTCGCCCAGGTCACGAGCGACGCCCTGCAGCCCGACGTGAACCTCCTGCCCGCTATCGTCGGCGCCGTGCGGGCCTACGCCACCGAAGGCGAGGTGGTTGATGCCCTCGCCCGGGTGTTCGGCCGCTGGACTGAAAACCCGGTGATGTAGATGGTCACGTGCTGTTCCCACTGTGGAGCCGACCTGTCCGGCCGGCCGGACGGCGCCGCCCTCGGCCATTGGGACGCCGGCTGTCCCGACTGCGGGCTCGTGGCCGACGACAAGGTGCCCGTCCTCGCGCCTGGGGGCGAGGAAGTCGTGTACTCCCTCGCGGAGTGGTCCCCCGGCGATCGCATCCTGCTCCGCAACGCGCTGCGGGAGCGGGGCGTGCCCTGGCGCTGGGAGCCGGGGCCGGCGCTCGTCGTCGACGACCGCGACCAGGAGTGGGTGGAAGCCGTCTTCGACGATCTGGAGGAGGCCGAGCAAGCGGGCGACGTCGCCGAGGACGGTGATGACGACGACGCCCCCGCTGAAGGCGAGGCGTCGCCCGACGTCCTGGGTGACCTGTTCGTCGTCGCCGACCGCCTCATCCATGCGCCCACCAACGGATCCCTCGTGACCGAGCTCGGGCACTTGGCCGAGGTCGTGGAGGGATCGGGCGCACCCTTCGGGATCGAGCGGACGACCTGGAAGGAACTGGGGCGGCTGACCCGAATCGTCGTCGATGCCGGAGAGTCGGCCGACGAGGAGGCGGTGGAAAACGGGGCCCGCACTCTTCGCGAGTTCCTGCGCGAGTACGTCTGACGGGTCATGATCCTGGCCGAGCTGGAGGTTCGTCACTCGCGTGCCGTCGCTCCCACCCGGCGCGTGGCTCTGGGCCCCCACTGGCTGCCCACCGAGCCTGCGCCCGGGTACGGCGGCATCCTCCTCGGCGGCATCGTGGCCGCCCACCTGGGCGACGTCGAGCCCGAGGTGCGCCATGAGCTCCTGGGTCTGGCCGAGGAGCTGGAACAGGGGAGCCGGATCTCCCAACCCCGGCTGCGCCACCGTTTCCAGACCGACGTCGTGGGACTCGAACGCAGCCGCCACGCCCTCGTCGGCGATCCCCAGAACGTCCACTTCGAGCTTCACGCCAACGGACGGGCCGTGCCGCAGCTCCTGGGTGCGGTGTACGCCGCCGGGCGCCTGCACAGCGATGCCCGACCGGCCGTGTTCACCGCGATCCGCAAGGCCGCCCGCTGGGAGGGCGACATCGGCGCCGCCCTCGTGGCTCACCTTTCCGATCCCACCAGCGCCCCCCCACGCTCGTGGCGGCTCTTCCCGACGGACGAGCGATGGGCCCTCCAAATCATGGGCTTCGGACCCGATCTCCGGCCCGACCCCGACGAGGTGCTGAGCCGTTTCCGGTCGCTGGTGCGGGCGGCCCATCCCGATCACGGCGCCGAGACCGAGGGCGCCGGGAGGCGCATCCTCGAGTTGACGGAGGCACGCCGGATCCTCCTGGCGTGATCGCCGTCCTGCTGGCGCCGGGGGCCGGGGCAGGACGGGATCAGCCGTCCCTGGTGGCCATCGAGTGGGCCCTCGATCCGGTTCCTGTGGAGAGGATGGACTTCCCCTACCGGATCGCGGGCCGGCGCTCGCCCGATCGTCCACCGGTCCTCCTCGCCGCGGTTCGGGCCGCCGCCGAATCCCTTTCCGCTCGAGCGGGCGTGCCCCCGGAAAGGATCGTCCTGGGGGGACGTTCGATGGGCGGGCGAATGTGCTCCATGGCGGTGGCCGAGGGACTTCCGGCGCTGGCCCTGGTGCTGGTGAGCTACCCCCTGCATCCACCGGGGCGGCCGGACAAGATGCGCACCGAGCACTTCCCCGATCTGACCCTGCCTTGCCTGTTCGTCTCCGGCACTCGTGACGCCTTCGGGTCGCCGGCGGAGCTCGAGGATGCGGCCACCGCCATTCCCGGTCCCGTCACCCACGTGTGGATCGACGGAGGAGATCACGGCCTACGCAAGGGCGACCAGGAGGTGGCCGCGGCCGTTCGCTCCTGGCTCGACGGCGTCAGGCGGGGGGCGGCGGAGGGGGGTCGTCCTCGGGGTTGAGCTCCTCGAGGGCTCGTCCTGCAGTCTCGGGATAGGCGACCAGGATCAGGACCGCCACCAGCAGGGGCCCGCCAGCCAGGATGGCCATCGCCGGGCCGAGCCTCCCGAAGGAGTCGCCCATGAATCCGGCCAGGGCCAGGCCTATGGCGCTCCCTCCCAGGGCACACACGGCGACCAGCCCGTTGGCTCGGCCCCGCAGCGACGTCGGGAACAGCTCCGGTCCGTAGACGCCAAGGGCGGGGATGGACGCGGCCGACACGACGTTGCCCACCAGGGCCCACGCCCAGAGGCCGGAGCCGTGGGAGAAGAAGTAGGCGACGGTGCACGCCGCCCCCCCGAGTAGGGCGGCGGCGCCGATGATCCGCCGCCCCCGCAGGTCGGCCAGGCGCCCCCCGACGACGATCCCGATCACCGCGGGAGCCGCTGTCACCACGGTGAACAGCGAAATTCGCCCGCCGGTGAAGCCCCGCTCGGTGCGCAGGAACTGGTTGTTGAACTGGCTCTGCGGGGCGATGAAGAGGTTGGTCAGAAGCCCGGAGGCGGCCAGCAACCAGAGGCGCCGGCCGTGACCGGCCAGCTGGACGTCCGGATGCGGAGCCAGGTACCGCCGGCTCTCGGGCAAGCGGTGGCGGACGCTGTTGATGAGCGGGATGGCGGCCAGGGGAAGGA
>JAIVIH010000101.1 GCA_020200615.1 Actinomycetota bacterium
GAGGGGAACCGCGAGCGCGTCCAGGTGTTCCAGGGCGCCGTCATCCGCCGTCAGGGCTCGGGCGTGCGGGAGACCTTCACCGTTCGCAAGGTGAGCTTCGGTGTGGGCGTCGAGCGCACCTTCCCGGTGCACTCGCCCATCATCGCCCGCATCGAGCTCGTCACCCAGGGGGCCGTCCGCAGGGCGAAGCTGTACTACCTGCGGGACCGGGTCGGCCGGGCGGCGAAGATCAAAGAGAAGCGCACCGCTCGCTGACGGAGGTGAAGGGGCGCAGCTCGTCGTTCCTTCGCGAGCTGGTCATCCTGGTCGGCAGCGCTCTCGTCATCGCCATGCTCGTCAAGACGCTGGTGGCTCAGGCCTTCTTCATCCCCTCGGGATCGATGCTGCCGCAGCTCCAGGTGGGGGACCGAATCGTGGTCTCCAAGCTCTCCTACCGCCTGCACGAGCCGCGCCGGGGGGACATCGTCGTCTTCGACGCTCCCAACGAGCAGCCCAAGGAGTCCGACCCGCTCGTCATCAAGGTCGTGCGAGGGCTGGGCCAGGCCATCGGCGTAGCCGCCCCCTCCACCGACGAGTTCGTCAAGCGGGTGATCGGTCTCCCCGGGGAGACCGTCGAGGGCCGCGGCGGGATGGTCTTCGTGAACAACCAGGAGGTGGTGGAGCCGTACCTGCCCGATGGGATGGACACGGCGCCCTTCGGTCCCGTCGCCGTGCCCGACGACACCCTCTGGGTCATGGGGGACAACCGGGCCGCGTCGGCCGACAGCCGGGTGTTCGGGCCCATACGCCAGTCGACCGTCGTGGGACGGGTGGTGCTGCGGGTGTGGCCCGTGCCCGAGCTCAGCTTCCTGTAGGCCGCCCGGGCCGCTCGGGCCCTGCGTCGTCCGCTTAGAGGGCCGCTCGGGCCCTGCGTCGTCCGCTTAGAGGGCCGCTCGGGCCCTGCGTCGTCCGCTTAGAGGTCGAGCGGTATGAGACCGAGATGGAGCTCCAGCTGTACAAGGAGTACCGCGACGTCCTGCCCCTCTTCGCCTACGTGGTCGAAACCGAGCGCCGGTTCTATCTGGCCAACCACGTCGACATGCAGCTCCGGGAGGACAACGGGCGCAGCCACCTGGAGCTGGCACTCAAGGATGCGTGGGTTTGGGACATCTACCGTCCCGGGCCCGCACGCTTCGTCGCCTCGGTCCGAATCGTGACGTTCAAGGACGTCAACGTGGAGGAGATCCGGCCCCAGGAGTAGGGGAGGCGAGCGGATGACGCAGGCCCGGCGGGACCTGGGAAGGACGGGCGAGGACGCGGCAGCGGCCTGGTACGAGGCGCAGGGGTACGAGGTCGTGGTCCGGAACTGGCGGTGCCGCGAAGGCGAGTTGGATCTGATCGTCCGCCACGGCCGGACCTTCGTCTTCTGCGAGGTGAAGACCCGTACGTCGGACGCCTTCGGACTGCCCGTGGAGGCGATCACCCGCACCAAGCAGGCCCGCATCCGGCACCTGGCCGCCCGGTGGCTCGCCGAGGCGGCGCCGCTCTCAGCCATGGCCATCCGCTTCGATGTGGCCTCGGTGATGGCGGGTCGGGTGGAGATCCTGGAAGGCGCTTTCTGAGGCCGCCCGGAGCTGTCGCAAGCCTCATCTAACATCGGCTGCGCCTCGAGCGACCGGCGATCGGTCCCTCCTTCAGTGACGTTCCACCGTCCCGGAGGCCGTTCGTGATCGCCACCATCCCGTCCGCCACCCTGCTGGGCGTCGAGGGGCAGCCCGTGACCGTCGAGGTCCACGTGTCCCTGGGCCTGCCCGGCTTCAACGTCGTCGGCCTGCCCGACGCTGCCTGCCGGGAGTCCCGAGACCGGGTCCGAGCGGCCCTCCTCTCCAGCGGGCTGCCGTGGCCGGTGAAGCGGGTGACGGTCAACCTCGCCCCTTCCGGCGTGCGCAAGGGCGGACCGGGCCTCGACCTTCCCATCGCCGTCGGACTGCTGGTGGCGGCCGAGGAACTGCCGCCCGAGTCCGTGGCGGGCACGGCCTTCCTGGGCGAGCTCGGTCTGGACGGGTCGGTGCGGGCCGTGCGCGGGGTCGTCCCCATGGTGGGCGCCATGGCTTCGCCCGCGGTCGTGGTTCCCGCCGCCTGCGTGCGGGAGGCCGAGATCCTGGGCCGCCACCGGGTCCGGGCCGCTACCTCGATGGCCGAGCTGGTCGCCTGCCTTCGGGGCGATGCGCCGTGGCCCGATCCTCCGCCACCGCCCCCGGCGCCCCCCTCTTCGCCGCCGCCGGACCTGGCTGACGTCCGGGGCCAGCCCGTGGGCCGTACCGCGCTCGAGGTGAGTGCCGCCGGGGGCCATCACCTGCTGCTGTCGGGGCCGCCGGGGTCGGGCAAGACCATGCTCGCCCGGCGCTTGAACGGGTTACTCCCGCAGCTCGACACGGCCGACGCCCTCGACGTCACGCGCATCCACTCCGCCGCCGGGCTCCCCCTGCCCGGAGCCGGCCTGATCGAGTCCCCTCCGTTCCGGGCGCCGCACCACGGGGCGTCAGCCGTGGCCCTGATCGGTGGCGGGTCGGCCTGGATGCGCCCGGGCGAAATCTCCTTGGCCCACGGTGGGGTTCTGTTCCTGGATGAGCTGGGTGAGTTCCCGGCGTCGGTGCTCGACTCGCTGCGCCAGCCCTTGGAGGACGGGGTCATCCGGCTGTCCCGGGCTCGGGGGAGCGTCACCCTTCCCGCCCGGTTCCTGCTCGTGGCGGCGACCAATCCGTGCCCGTGCGGAGCGGGCGGAGCGAGCGGGCAGTGCCGGTGCCGCCCGGGTACCCGCACCCGCTACCAGCGCCGGCTTTCGGGGCCCCTGCTCGACCGGTTCGACCTCCGCGTGGTCGTATCCCGACCCGATCCCGCCACCCTCCTCGGTGGGCCGGTCAGCGAAAGCACGGCTGCTGTGGCCGAGCGCGTGAACCGGGCCCGGGCCATCGCCCGCGATCGGGGCGTCGGTTGCAACGCCGAGCTTCCCGCCAGCCGCCTCGACGAGGTCGCCCCCCTCGGCCCGGCTGCGTCCGCTCTGCTCGAGCACAAACTGCGCGCCGGCACGCTCAGCGGCCGGGGCCTCCACCGGGTGCGCCGGGTGGCCCGCACTCTCGCCGACCTCGCCGGCGCCGGGCTGGTCATCGGGGAGGAGCACGTGTGTCTGGCGCTAGGACTCCGGGGCGACGTCGGCACCAACGAGGCGGCGGCATGACTGTTGACACTCCCCCGGAGGCCTTCGCCGCCGCCCTGGCCGGGTTACCGGGCATGGGTCCCGCCCGACTGGCGGCGCTCCTCACCGCGTGGCCGCCGGCGGAGGCGTGGAGCCGGGTGCTGGCAGGCACGGCGCGGCGGGTGCTCGATCCGCAGGCGGGCCCGGTGGCCAAGGCCTGGCGCCGGGCGGCCGCGGCCGTCGACATGGCGGCCCTGTGGAAGGCCCAGGCGGCGAAGGGCGTGACCACCGCGGCGTGGGGTTGCCCCGGCTACCCGGCTGTGCTGCACGACGACCCTGAGCCGCCTGCGGTCCTGTTCTCCCGAGGGAACCTGGCGAGCCTCGACGGGCGACGGGTGGCCATCGTCGGCGCCCGCCGCTGCACCCGCTACGGGCGGGACGTGGCCTATGAGCTGGGCCGCGACTTGGCCGCCAGCGGGGTTCGGGTGGTGTCCGGACTCGCCCTCGGGATCGACGGGGCTGCCCATCGCGGCGCCCTGGCCGCTTCGGCCGCGCCTCCGGTGGCGGTGGTGGGGAGCGGTCTCGACGTCTTCTACCCGCGAAGCCATGAGCGGCTGTGGGCCGAGGTGGCCGAGGCGGGCGTGGTCCTGTCCGAGGCGCCGCTGGGGGCACCGCCCGAGCCATGGCGGTTCCCCGTGCGCAACCGGATCATCGCCGGACTGGCCGAGGTGGTGGTCGTCGTCGAGTCCTTCCACACCGGCGGATCCCGGCACACGGTGGAGGCGGCGGCAACCCGTTCCCGGCCCGTCCTGGCCGTTCCCGGGCCCGTGCGCAGCCCTGCCTCCGACCTGCCCAACGCCCTCCTGGCCGAAGGCTGCCACCCCGCCCGCGATGCCCTCGACGTACTCGTCGCCCTCAACCTCGAGCCCGACGCCTTGTCGAGGGGGCCGGGCGCCGATCCCCGGCCGCCTCCCAGTCCGTCGGAAGCAGCCGTGCTCGACGTGCTCGGTTGGGAGCCCGCCAGCTTCGAGCAGGTGGTCCTCAGCACCGGAGGCTCCCCGGCCGAGGTGGGGCTGGCCCTGGCTCATCTGGAGCGCGACGGGTGGGTTGCGGGCAGGGCCGGGTGGTGGGAGCGGTCGCCGACGCCGGTGGGCGCCGCAGCGTCTGACCGCGTAGGGCGCTCCACCCGGTACCGTTAGCGCGTGCCCTGGAAACAGGACGACTTCGTCCGATCCCTCGTTTCCGCCTCACCCAACACGGTGGCTGCCTACCGTCACGA
>JAIVIH010000102.1 GCA_020200615.1 Actinomycetota bacterium
CGTGCCACATGACAGAGCCGCCGACATGACTGCCGGCGGCTCGGAGCGGGACTGCTAAGGCTCAGATCGGCCGGACGTTTTGGGCTTCCTCGCCCTTTCGACCGGGGGCCACGTCGAACTCGACGCGCTGACCCTCTTCGAGCGAGCGATAACCGCCGCCCTGAATGTTCGAATAGTGAACGAAGACATCGTCGCCCTGCTCACGAGAGATGAAGCCGAAGCCCTTCTCTGAGTTGAAGAACTTCACTGTTCCAGTTGCCAACGCTTTTCTCTACTTTTCTCTAACCGCGAGCAAGCCCCGATGACTCCCTCGTCCCTACCACTGTAGTGCAGGTGGGGGCCTACCGGCGTCACCCGGGCTGGAGCCGGGTCTCTACTCCGCCTGCTCGCCGTTCTGCAGCCTTCCCAGGTCGTCGAAGAGCGACTGGACCGACTCGTCCAGGTTCAGCACCTTGTGGCTGACCCGGTCGTAGAGGTCGGCGAGAAGAGTGTTGACCTCCCCGGCCGAAGGAGGAGGGGGGTCGCCCGGTTCACGGTCGCCCACGCTGGCGATGAAGTCGACCACGGCCCGGGCGTCAGCGTCCTGGAGCATCAGGGTGAACGGAGGCAGGTTGTTCCGGTCCCGGCTGGAGAGGGTCATGTCGTGGTGGGGGAGCGACGTGGTGAAGGTGCACGGGGCCTCCTCCCTCCAGTCGAGTTTCTCCTCCCGGGTGAGCTCCGAGAGCCGGTTCAACAACTCGATCTTCTTGTCCGCGGATAGTTCGGCCATGACCGACCGTACCGCCCTCCGGAAGGCTCCGGGCGCGCCCATAACGCCACGCACGGTGGCACACTTTTTCGATGCGCCGACTTTCTGCTCCCTGGGTGGCGTTCGCCACCGTGGTCACCAGCGTGGCCGCCGTCGTCCTGCCCGCCTCGCCCGCCGCAGCCGCGGTTCCGGCTGGCTTCACCGACCAGCTGGTCGTTTCCGCCAGCGCCCCCACGGCCCTGGCCTTCACACCCGACGGCCGGCTGATCTTCACCGAGCAGGCGGGAGACGTCCGGGTGGTCCAGAACGGCGCCATCGTGGCCACGGCCCTCGACCTGACGGCCCAGATCTGTTTCAACTCCGAGCGGGGTGTCCTGGGGATAGCCGTCGACCCGCAGTTCGCCAGCAACGGCTTCGTGTTTCTCTACTACTCGCACAAGAGGGCCGCCGACTGCGGTAGCAGCACCGTCAACCGCGTCTCGCGGTTCGTCATGACCGGCAACAGCCTGGGGGGCGAGACCGTCCTGATCGACAACATCCCGTCGCCGGCCGGCAACCACAACGGGGGGGACTTGCAGTTCGGCAAGGACGGGCTGCTGTACGTGAGCGTGGGAGACGGCGGATGCGACTACCTCGGCAACAGTGGGTGCCAGGGGGCCAACGATGCCGCCCGTGATCGGAACGCGCTCGTGGGCAAGATCCTCAGGATCGACCGCAACGGGGGCATTCCCGCGGGAAACCCGTTCACTGGCCCGGGCACGGCCCGGTGCAACGGTGGGACTGCCGCCCCCGGGCTGATCTGCCAGGAGACGTTTGCCTGGGGCCTGCGCAACCCCTTCCGCATGGCCTTCGACTCCAACGATCCCGGTACCCGTTTCCACATCAACGACGTGGGCGACGGCACGTGGGAGGAGATCGACCTGGGCACAGCCGAGGCCGACTACGGATGGAACGTGCGGGAAGGGTTCTGCGCCCGGGGGTCCACCAGCGACTGCGGACCTCCGCCCGCAGGGATGACCAACCCGATCTTCGCCTACGGCCGGGCTGACGGATGTCGCTCGATCACGGGCGGCGCCTTCGTGCCCAATGGGATCTGGCCCTCGCAGTACAAGGGGAAGTACCTGTTCTCCGACTTCGCCTGCGGGAAGATCTTCCGCCTCGACCCCAACGGGGCGGGCGGCTTCAACCGGGTGGACTTCGCCACCGGCCTGGGCGGCAGTAGTGCCGTCCACATGGCGTTCGGCCCGTGGAACGGCAGTCACGCGCTCTACTACACGACCTACGCCAACGGAGGCGAGATCCGGCGCATCGTCCACAGCGCGGCCATGACCGTCAGCTCTGCCTCGCTCGAGCCCGGTGATGGGGCGACCGTGGGAGGCGCGGGGGTCAAGCCCAGCACCACCTACCGGCTGAGGATGGGAACGACTGCCACCAACTGCGCCTCGGGCCTGATACTGGGCGGGAACGTCGTCTCCGACGCCAGTGGCAACATCTCGCCGGTGAGCCGCATCATCCCGACCAACAGCACGTCCGGTGCCCGCTGGCTGTGCTTCGTGGCCGTGGGCGACGCCAACGACCGGACACCGGGGGTCCAAGTCACCATCGTCTGACGGGAGTTTGCAGGGCTAGCGGCGACGGCGGCGGCCGCCTCCGTTGAAGCGCCGGGCCGGCGTCCGAATTACGGCCGCCGGCGCACCATCGGTGCCGGTGGCGCCTTCGGCCACGGCCCACTCCTGGGAGTTCAGGTCGCCCAGCCGAACGTCGTTGGAGAAGAGCTCGACCAGCGGTTGAGCGATGCCCAGTTGCCGGCGGAGGCGCTCGGCGTCGACGACCTGGTTCCAGAGGAGCAGGCTGACCGCTACGCCGCCCTCGCCCGCTCGGGCCGTGCGTCCGGAGCGGTGAAGGTAGGCCTTGTGGTCCTCGGGCGGGTCGTAGTGGACGACCACGTCGATGCCGTCCACGTCCAGGCCCCGGGCGGCGATGTCGGTGGCGACCAGGAGGGGGACCTGCCCGTCCTTGAACTGGCTCAGAGCCCGCTGACGCGCCCCCTGGGTGAGGCCGCCGTGGAGGACGCCCGCTCTGGCGCCCTCGAGGCGAAGGTTGCGAAGAAGGCGGTCGGCGCCCCGCTTGGTGCGGACGAACAGGAGCGTGCGGCCGGCCCCCTTGGACACGGCCACGGCGACCTTGACCTTGTCCATCTCGTGGACCTTGAGGAACCGGTGTTCCATGGTGTGGACCGTGGGCTGGTCGGACATGACCGAGAACCGGACAGGGTCCTTGGCGTAGTTGCGGACCAGGTGGTCGACCTCTCGGCCGAGGGTGGCCGAGAACAGGAGCGTCTGGTGGTCGCCCAGGCGCCGGAGCACCCACTCGACCTGGGGCAGGAAGCCCATATCGACCATGCGGTCGGCCTCGTCGAGGACGAGGAGCTCGACGTCGGCCACGGAGATCGAGCCGCGGTCGCCCAGAT
The DNA here is from genome assembly GCA_020200615.1 of Actinomycetota bacterium. The sequence continues at coordinate 3,219 of JAIVIH010000102.1, forward strand.
CGATGAGACGGCCCGGGGTGGCGATGACGATGTCCACGCCGCGGCGGAGGTCCTTGATCTGGCGGTCCATGGGAGCGCCGCCATAGACGGCTCCCGCCCGAAGGCCGGCGGCGAAGGCGAGGGGGGCCAGGACGTCGTGCACCTGATTGGCCAGCTCACGGGTGGGCACCAGGACCAGAGCCCGGGGGCGGCCCGGCTGAGCCCGGATGGTGCGCTGGATCATGGGAAGGCCGAAGGCCAGGGTCTTGCCGGAGCCGGTCTCGGCCTTGCCGCAAACGTCGCGGCCGGCGAGGGCGTCGACGATGGTGCCGGCCTGGATGGGCATCGGGGTGACGATGCCGTCGGCGGCCAGAGCGGCGACGAGGGAGGGAGAGACGCCGAGCGCGTCAAAGGTGGTCATGAGGTAGAGGTCAGCTCCTGCGGTTTACGGAAGGGTG
>JAIVIH010000103.1 GCA_020200615.1 Actinomycetota bacterium
CCTCAGAGCGCCCCGGTCGGTTCCCGGTTGACGCAGGGCGGCACGGTCGTGTCCCGGTCGGTAGCGGGCGGCACGCTCGGGTCCCGATCGACGCAGGGCGGCGCGGTCGGGTCCCTCGTGTCCCGATCGGCAGCGGGCGGCACGGTCGGTCCCCGATTGACGCAGGGGGCCCCGGTCGTGTCCCGGTTGACGCAGGGCGGCGTTGCTGTGTCCGGGTCGGCAGCGGGCGGCACGGTCGGTCCCCGATTGACGCAGGGGGCCCCGGTCCAATCCCACCCGGCGGCGCGCGGCACGGTCGGGTCACGACCTCCCATGTCCCCGAGGGTCACGCTGGCCGTCGCTCACGCCTCGACGCCAGCCGTCATCCACCGGATGGCGCTGACGAGCGCTCGACCGATGGCCGCAGGGGCGCACACCGATCGGCGACTCTCCGGCGGCCCCAGCCACAGCCCCACGCCGACGGGCCACGGAACGGCAGCCGGCGCCGCCAGCAGCGCCGGCACCGGCAGCGGCGCACCGGCGCTTGCTCGCCCACCCTACGCGCAGTCCGGCTCAGCCTCGGCTGGGGCGCCACACGCGGTGGTGCGGCCGGCTGGGCTGCGGTTCGGCGCCGTCCCGGCCCTGCCGGGTCGCCGGGCGCTCGCCGTTGGCGGGGCAAGGGGCCTCCAGCGGTCGACCGCGGGCAGGCCTCCCCCCGCGCCGCCCAGCCACCGACCGGAAAGAACACCGGTCAGCGACCTGCCCGTGGGTGCACCGGTGGTGCTCACCTCCCCTGGCTCCTACGACACGGCCGAGCCAGCTCGGGCGACGTCCCCTGCGTCCGCTCGGCCCTCTGCGGGCGGGTCGACCCGGAGTTCCGACCTCGCCATTGCCGCCCTGACCGGAGGCGTTGTCACCGCGGGCTCGTCGCTGAGCGTGCAGCGCAGGATGACGGATACGGCCAGTCCGGCCGGGACAATGGCGACGAGCAGCTCGGGCAGCCTCGTGTCGACCTCGAGCTCGACCTCGGCTACGGCGGCGTCAACCAACGGCCAGCCTTCCACCCCTTCCGGGGAGCCGGGTCGAACCGATGACTCGTCCACCGCCCTGCTGGACCGGGTCGACGAGCTCATGTCACAGCTCGAGGAACGAGTACTCACCGAGTTGGAGCGGCGGGGCGGACGCTTCGCGGGGTACTTCTAGATGCCTGCCACCCAGAAGGCCTACCTGGAGACCGAGACCGGCGATCGCATCACATGCCTGTTCAACCCGGCCGAGTTCTCGATGTCCAAGGGGAACCAGTGGGAGGCCGACCATGTGCCTGGTCGCAGCGCCCCGGACCTCTTCTTCACCGGCGGCCAAGCCGGAACCATGAGCCTCAACCTCGTGTTCGACACCACGGCCGACGGGTCGGCGGTCACCGCCCACACTAACAAGCTGCTGAACGTGATGAAGGTGAACGAAAGCCTCCCGGGGCACGATCCCGACCGCAACAAGGGCCGGCCTCCGTGGGTCAAGTTCCACTGGGGCGACCTCCACTCGTTCAAGGCCGTCGTCGAGCAGCTCGACCTGACCTTCACCTACTTCTCGTCCGGGGGGGTCCCGCTGCGGGCGAAGGCCAGCATCTCCCTCAAGCAGTACGAGGAGGACGCCCGGTGGGGGCCCCAGAACCCCACGTCCGGCACTCCCGAACCGCACCGGGTTCACCAGTTCCAGTCGGGGGAGACGCTGGACCGGCTGGCGGCCAGGTACTACGGCGATTCGACCAAGTGGCGCCTGATCGCCCGGGCCAACGCCGTGGTCGATCCGCTGGGCGTCCCGCCCGGGACCATGTTGGTGATCCCCAAGCAGCACGGGGCGCAGGATGCCTGAGGGCCGGGGAGTCGGCGCGGCGGTCGTCGCCGTGAGCGGCAGTCCCCTGTCGACCGCCTTGTACGACGACCTCATCGACGCCCGGGTTGAACAGTCGGTGCACGTGCCCGACCGGTTCTCGCTGCGCTTCCGGGATCCGACGTTCGAGGTCATCGACGCGAACACCTTCACCATTGGCGACAGCGTGGACATCTCCGTCAGCGACGGGCAGACGGAGAACGTGGTGACCCGTGGCGAGATCACCGCCATTGCCTCCGAGCAGGGCGCCAGCGGACGGCACGAGCTGATCGTGTCCGGCCTCGACCGGGGCCACCGCCTGGCGCGGGGGCCGATGTCCCGCACGTTCCTCAACGTCACCGATTCCGACGTGGCCAGGACCATCGCCGGCGAGAAGGGACTGCAGGCCGACGTCGAGGCCTCGACGGTTAGGCACGAGTACCTGTTGCAGTCCGGCACCGACTACGCCTTCCTGACCGACCGGGCTCGGGCCATCGGCTACGACTGGTGGGTCACGAACAACAAGCTCTACTTCCGGAAGGACTCGAAGCTGGGAGCCGGCCCGACCCTCGAGTTCGGTGCCGATCTCATGCGGTTCAAGGTGCGGGCTTCCTGTGCCGAGGCGGCAGGCAAGGTTGAGGTTCGGGGGTGGAACCCCGACACCCAGCAAGCGATCCTGGGCAGCGCGGACATGAGTTCGGCCAACGCTGACGCGCTCGGTACCGATGCCGCCCTGGCCACTGCCGCGGTGAAGGGCGCAGCAACTTTCGGCAGGGCGATCACGCGGGGAACGGGCATGGTGGGCGTCTCCAGCGTGGCCGAGGCCGACGCCCTGGCCAAGTCCATGGCGAACTCGGCCACTGCGGAATACGTCTCCGCCAGGGGGGAGGCTCGCGGCAACCCCTTGCTGCGGGCAGGCGTCGAGATCGAGATCAAGGGCGTCGGCCAGAAGCTCTCGGGTCACTACCTGCTCACGAGCGTCGAGCACGTACTGGGCGCGGGACGGGCCTACGTGACCCGCTTCGTCTCCGGCGGCCGTTCTCCGGACACCCTCGTCGACCTCTTGTCCCGGCCGTCGGCGTCGGTCGCCTGGGGTCACCTCGGCCTGGTGATCGGCATCGTCACGAACAACAAGGATCCTGACGGACTGGGACGCATCAAGGTTCGGTTCCCGACCTTGAGCGACGATGAAGAGAGCTGGTGGGCGCGGGTGGCCGCGATCGGCGCGGGTGCCACCCGAGGCCTGAGCGTCCTCTTCGAGGTCAACGACGAGGTGCTCCTGGGCTTCGAGCACGGTGACGTCCGGCGACCGATCGTGCTCGGGGGCCTGTGGAGCAAGAAGAACAAGCCCCACACAGGCGGCGAGGAGACGGACGCCAGCGGCGTCGCTTCCCGCGTCTGGCGGAGCCGCACCGGCCACGTCGTAGCCATGCACGACGCGAACTCGCCGGCCCAGTCGTTCATCGCCATCACCCTGGCCGACGGAAAGACGAGTCTCCGGATGGGTGAGGACAAGGTGACGCTGGACAGCCCCACCGACATCACCATCACCTCCCAGACCAACGTCAGCGTGGTGGCGACCGGCGATCTGGCCCTAGAAGGGGCCAACATCACGGTGAAGGCCAAGAACGGGCTGACCATGGAGGCGGTCAACTTGGCCGCCAAGGGCAAGGCCTCGGTGAAGTTGGAGGGCGCTCAGGCGGAGCTGAAGGGGTCCGCCACCGTCAACGTAGAAGGCGGCGCCTTGGCTGCGGTCAAGGGTGCGATCGTGAAGCTGAACTAGGAGGCCGCCATGCAGGTCGAGAG
>JAIVIH010000104.1 GCA_020200615.1 Actinomycetota bacterium
CCTGTGAGAGCTGGTGGGACTCGCACGCCAGCAGGGCCACATGCCGGGGGCGGTCGAGGGGTGACAGGGCGCTGATGGCGGTACGGGAGTCGCGGGTCACGTGATGCTGAGCGGGTTCGGCCGCCGTGCCCGCTCTCGCCGCCGCCTCGCGAATGCTCGGCAGGTAGGACTCGAGGGGGCGTGGGTGTTCGCTGGGAGGCGCGGCGCGAAAAGTGGTCCCCACTCTCATCGGCCCGGGATCACGGGTGGCGCCGCCGGAATGGCAGCAGTCGAGGACCACGAGCATGTGCGGTCCGCGCTGCGCCGCCTCGCTGATGAGGTGGCTCAACTCCTTGTCCGCCAGGTCCGGGATTCCGTCGCGCCGGCTGTCGGCGCAGACCAACGTCTGGTTGCGGCCCGTCGGCTCGAGGAACCAAAGCCGTTCGTCCACCGTCTCATAGGACCCGTGCCCGGCGAAGAAGAAAACGGCGACGTCACCGGGCCCGGCTCGTTTCAGGTGGGTGGAGAAGGCATCGACCACCCGCTGGCGGGTTGCCTTGTCGTCGAGCATCTTCTCGATGTGGAGCGACGCCTGGTCCACTCGGCGCACCAGGAAGCTCTCGAACTGTTCGACATCGTCGATGCACCCGCTCAACGGGCGGACCCCGACTCGGTAATCGTTGATCCCGACGAGCAGGGCGTAGACCGAGCCGGTCAAGGCCCGTCGCTCCCTGCCGACGCAGTCATGCTTCGACAATCTCGTAGGCGAGCTCCACGTCCTTCGCCTGCCTGCGGCCGGAGGGCGGGGTGCGGCCGAGGCCGTAGCGCTCGAAGGCGAGCCGGGAGGTCCGGTACACGCCCGTGTTGAGCCCGGTCGCGGTCCCGACCAGGCGAGCCGCGGTGCGCAGGAGCATGGCCGCAGCGGCCACGGTTCCCGCCGCCGGCACCATCGCCGCCGAAGCCACCACGAGGCCCTCGGCGACGGTCAGGCCGGGTTCGGCGCCGCGGCGGGCGAGGTCGTCGGCGAAGAGGCCGATGAGGTCTGTCGACGCGGACGGCGGCGTTGGCGAGGGCGCCGGTGGGACGAATGGCCAGCTCCGCCAAGAGGACCGATACCCGCTCGGGCGGCGGCTCGGCGGCCCGGGGTTGGAGCATCCGCAGCGAGAGGTGTGGTCGTTCATCCACTTCGAACTCAGGCTCGGCGAGGTCCGGTTCGGGGCGAGGGTCGAGCATGAAGTCAACCCGCTCGACGCGATAGCGGAGGGGTGCGGCCCCCTCCCTGGACGACCACTCACGTGTGCCCTCGCGAACCTCCTCGAGGATGGCGTCGAGTGGAGACGTGGCCATGCCCCGTTCGCCGGACGGTGAGCTCTCGAGGCCGCGAAGGTCCTGGGGCTGGTCCGAGAGGATGACCACCAGCGACTCCGCCCGTGGCCCGTCCGCAGGGAGGCGCGAAGGCCAGCTCAGGGCCATGCCGGCGGTGCCGCCGATGGTCCGGCTGTCCCCCGGGGTCCCCGAGTAGCCCAGGCGGAAGCCGGACGGAGCGTCGTTGGTCACCAGGGTGATCGTGTTGGCCACCCCGACGTCGAACAGCCAGATGTACACGGGAGTGTTGGAGCCGTTGCTGATCCGCACGGAGATGGGCTGGCCGTTGAACAGCTGGGTGCCGTGCAAAGGAACCACTTCACGCCCTTCGACACCGTGGTGAGCGAGCTCGATGGCGACGGGCGCATCCAAGTATGCATCCCCCTCACCGGAACCCAGGGCCCGAAGCCGCTCCGCCTTGGCCAGTAGCTCCACCAGTTCGAGGGCGCGACGGCGCCCGGCCTCGTCGTCGGCCAACGTTCCGGCGTGCAGTGGAGCGCCGGTGACGTCGCGGACCACGAGCCCACTGTCACCGGAGATCGTCGCCAGCACTGGTTCCCCGGCGTCCTGCGCCAGCCGCAAGCGGGGAGACGCCTCCAGCTCGGCGAGAAGGGCTTCGCCCGTCGGCCCCGTCAGATTCAGGCGCACGGCGAGCTGCGGTACCGCCGTCGTGAGGGGAACCGCCTCGAGGGCGCGGGGGAGGGCATCGACGGCCACTCCGTCGACGGAAAGTACCGCCCGCTGGTCGTCCAGCCGCTGAACCACCGCCGTGCCCAGAGGGTCGCCTTCGCCGGCCGGCTGCAGCCGGAACGTGTCGCCCGGGCTGACCCCCAAGAGCCGCGCGCCATCGATGAACACTTCGGCCGCGACGATGACGGGGAGCGCGTGTGGGCGGGCCTTCAGCGTCAGGGAGAACGGCAGCCGTGCCGCCGGTCCCTCTACCTCCGGGCGCTGCTGCGGGGCAGCCGTCATCGCCCGTCGACGAACGATGTCGGCGATCACGGTCCAGCTGACCTCCCGCGTCCCGAGGTCTCCCAACACGAAGGCCAGCGCCTCTGTGAGTACGCCATGGCGGCGGAGGAACTGGTCGGTGTCCCGCTCATAGGCGGACTCCTGGGGATGGCAGGCGACAACCCGCGAGCCATGTAAGCGGAGTGACAGCAGTCGAGGATCGTGGTCACGTTCTGGGTGCGGTCCGTCAGGCGGCGCTGGATCGCCGTGAGCTCTTCGCCGAGGAGGCCCCGGAAGTCTTCCTCGGTGCTCAGTTCAATGTCCGACGGCACCAGGAACTGAAGGTGGCTCGGCTGCCCGGCGGCGCGACGATCCCGCCAGTCCGACAGGGGCATGCGCCCACCGTGGCCCGAGTAGTAGAAGACGGCGGCGTCCTCCGCCCCTGTGGCGGCGATGAGCTCGTCGAAAGCGGTCATGATGCCGGCCCTGGTGCCTTCGGCCGTGAGCAGCGTCGTACAACTGAAGCCGCGCTCTTCGAGCACTTGCCGCATGAGCGCCGCATCACGTTCGCAGCCGGTCAATCCGAACATCTGACTGGCGACGAGGAGGGCGCGCGCGGTCATGGATGCTCAGCCGATGGTGATAACCGGAACGAACAGGGCGTCCCACGGATCTGGCGCGGCGCCGATCCATTTGGTCAGCGAGTCGAACGGCGACCACCACTTATGCGGGGACTCCGTGTGAGGAACCTCGATGGGCTGGACGTGCCACTCCTCATCCTCACGGGCCTTCCAGATGGGAAAGTGAAGCCCGAGCTCCGGAGCCAACTCGTGGGCCCGCCAGATGGCGTCGCCCGTCCAGTCGAGGTCGACGGCCAGAGCGCAGGGAACTACGGCCTTTCCGGGTCCGGACTCTGACGCCAAGGCCAAGCCTGCTCGATCGAGGCGAAGCTGAGGCACGCCGGTCACCTCCTCGGCCGTCTCGTGAAACGAAGAGTCGGGGAGGTTGGCGCCCGGGCAGTTCCCGGGTACGCCGTGGCAGTCAGCCAGGCCGCGACAGCCGTTCTCCCAGCAACGGCGCCAGTGGGCCTGGAGCTCCCTCGAGCGCCACACGGATCCCAACCGGCAGCCGGTGCGGTTGCACAGCTCGGCCAGCCTCGGACGCCACTCGGGGTGCACGGCCGCCCACGTGTCCAGCCGGAGGAGCGCCATCAGGACGCGACCGCGAGGACGGAGCCGCCCGCGTTCGCCTTACCCGCCGTCGGGGTCACCGCCCGGGAGGGGCAACGGGCGGCTGGGCACCCTGATCTGGGCCTCGTCGCCGGATCCACGCCGGACCGACGAATCCGGATCGTGTTTGCCGGCCGAGAGCTCCCAGAAGAACTCCAGGGGCACGTCGTCGAGACTGACGGCCGACGCGATGCCCCATTCGGTGACCGGAAGCCACAGCTCCTCACCCCAACCGATGGAGTACTCGATGTCGCCAGGCGGGCCTTTGGGGACGAATAGAAGGACCCGGGACCTCGTGGGTCGAGCCTCGGCCACGTAGGCATGAACAGTCGAGGTGAACTCGACGCCGTCACGTACCGCTCCGTCGAGCCACACGTGAAAGATGTCCCATGTGCGCTTTCCCTGATGCCGGAAAGCCGCAGCCCTCTCGGTTCCGTGGATCCTGTCCATTGCCGCCCCTTCCAAGACGCCGGTTGATCAAGCAAAATGACTACTCAGAGGATTCTGGCTAACGATTCGTCGCCGCCTTCGGTTCAATGCCCTAGGCGCCTACCGATCACGTAGCCAGGGACCCAGTGTGGAAGCCGGCACCTTGAGGAAATCCGCCCATTCTTCCTGGGACCGGTCGAAGCATTGGCTGAGCCGTGTCGAGCGCGTCGAGGTTGGGCCGACGTCGAGGTTGGGCCGACCAAGAACAGTCTGCGACAGTCGGAATCCCGACGCGTTCGAGTTCACCGCGCCGATGGGCGGACCGCTTCGTCGTGACCTGCTATTCAAGCGATTCATCCGTCCGGCGATCACGAAGGCTGGGCTCCCCGCCGGCTTAAGGCTGCATGACCTCGGCACACCTGCGCCGCCTTGCTCATCAGTCTCGGTGCGCATCCCAAGGTGATGCAGGAGCGCCTCGGCCACTCCTCGATCACCGTCAGGATTGACGTTTACGGACACCTCTTTCCTTCGGTCGATCGTGCGTTAACGGAGCGGCCCGACGAAACGTTCAGGGCCGTGCAGGACGGCAACGCGGTCGCGACATCGAACGTTGCGCGTCTGCCGGCAGTGGCAGACCCCATGTGAACGTGCCCTGCGGGCCAACATAAGGCGCCACGGCCACGGTGTCCCGCAGCCGGCCAGGTTGGTGGTCATCCCTTCCACGCCGACGCCCTCGCCAACCGTCGACGACGTGCGCCGTCGTGTCCAGACCAGAACGAGACCCTGGTCCAACATTATGCGGGTGATCCTGTCAAGAGGCGGTCTCTTCGAGTCCATCGAGTAGGCCTTCGAAGATCTTCTGCCGGCCGACCTGGCCCTTGCTCGCGGCGTCGTCGCGCTGCCGCTGCAGCGTCGGCTTGAACTCGACCGTGGTGACGAAGAAGGTGCACGACTCGCAGATCGACTCGAAGTGACAGTCGAGCTCGACGGGACGGGCGCAGTAGGGCTCCTGCTCGGCAGCTCGCCCCGCCTCGCCTCATGGCGCAGCCGGCGGCGCTCCGAGAAGACAGCGGCGGGATCGTCTGCAGGACTGACCTCGAGGGTGGCGGCGCCGGGGCCGGTGCGGGCCAGGGCGGCCCCCACGGTCGGGACCGGGACGGCGGCGCGTACCAACACGGGCGTCACCACGTCCAACCTGGGCAGGGCGGGGACGGTCACCTCGGGCGGGAGCGGCTTGACCACGCCCGGCCGCAGGACCGGCGGCGTGGGCGTCGGCGGCGCGGGCGGCATCACGGCGTGGTCGTCGCAGCAGTCGGTCCGGGCCGGGTCGATGCCTCGGATGGTCAGGTCGTGGAGGATGGGGGACGCGCCGCCCACCGGGTCGCGGAGGAAGACGACCCGTACCTTCAGGTACCGCCCGGTGGGGACGGCGGGCACGGAGCCGGGGGTGACGCGCACGGGCGTCGAGAAGTTGATCCCGTCGGCGCTGCTGGAGGCGGTGAGAACAAGGTCGGTGCCCGGGGGAATGGTGGAGTTCCCTGTGATCGCCCCCCACTGGGCGCCAGTGAGCGGCCCGCAGTCGTACACGACCTCCCAGGAGCCGGTCTTGGGGTGCACTGGCACGGCGCTGCCCGTCATGTCGCTGTAGTTGTACGGGCTGCCGCGTACGTCGATGGGCGGTGTGGTGACCATCCCGCGTGGGGTGATGCCGTCGAGCCCGACGGGCCCGGCGTTGGGGTCGATGCGGACGACGTTATCAGCGCCGTAATTGGTGACCCAGATGTACCCGTCTCGATCGACGGCGGCGCCCGTGGGGCCGAACCCGACCGTCACCTCGCCCAGGAAGAACCCGTCGTTGCGCAGGCGGCCGACGGTGTCGTCGGTGCCGGCAGTCGAATGCGCGACCCAGACGTGGTCGTCGAGGCCCACGACACAGCCCTGGGCGGGCACCGGGTCCCAGCGCAGCAGGCCGAGGGTGTCGAACCGGGTGTCGCGCGGGGGGCCGGCCGACCAGACGACGCCCTGCTCGTCGGTCAGCCCCCCGTAGCCGCCGTAGTGGACCGACGGCTCGGTATGCAGGATCGTGCCGTCGGGACTGATGAGGTTGAAGGTCTCGTCATTCGGAAAGCCGGTCCCGCTCACCCACACGTCCTGGCTAAGGGACACGGAGATGTGCCGGGTGCCGTGTGCCGTCGTCCGGGTGTAGACGATGAGGCACTCGTCCTCGGCCGTCGAGACGCCCCCGTTGGTGTCCTGGTTGCCGGTGTTCAGCCACGGCCTGATGTCGCCCTGGCCCGTCGAGGTCTGGATGCCGGGGTTGCCGTTGCGCTCCTGGCACTGGTGGTTCTCGACCATACCGATGCGCACGACGCTGTTCCCGCGCCGGTTGGCGGCCCACACGTTCCCCCACGGGTCGACCGTGGTGCGAGACGGCTCCGCGTCCTCTCCGTCGGGTGAGGTCCAGTACTCCCCCACGATCTGCTGCGTCCGGGTGTCGATCTTGACGATGGTGCCCTTGCGGTTGAACGGGTCGGCGGGGTTGAGGAGGTTGTCCCGGGTCGTGACGGCCACCCAGAGGAACTCGAAGGCGCTGGTCTCCTCGGCCAGTTGCAGCTGGTCGGAGGGGGTGTGGACGACGTTGACGAGCTCACCGCGATCGAAGTCCGCGTCAGTGGTGAAGGTGAACGGGCTGGCGGGACCGCCGGCGGGCAGGCAGTCGCACATCATCTCGGAGCTCGAGGCCGCCGGCGGCTCCCGCAGGGCGATCTCCGCCTGGCGGACGGCATTACGGTCCGTCACCTCGACTTCCCGCTGGGCGACCTCGGCGGCGCGCTCGACCTTCCGCTCGGTGATCTCAGCCTGGCGGGCTACATTGCGCGCCTCGCGCTCAGCTTCCCGTTCGGCCGAGCGGGCCTCGCGTTCGCCTTCGCGGGCAACACTCCGCGCATCCGCGTCGGTCTCCGCCGCCGCCGGCGACTCCAGCAAAATGAGCAGCCCGGCAACAGCTACCAAACCACCAAACGCCAGGCGGACGACACCGCTCCGTCTCATATATGGACGCTCCCGCCGCAGGGGACCTCGTAACCGGCAAAGGAATTCGGAACGACGGTCCTCGCACCGTCAAGACGGATGGGAATCGAATTGTCCGCGCGTCGGAGCGCTGTGTCAAGCAACGGCGACCGCTGTCGAAGGGAGGCTTCGTCGCTCGCGCTAGCGCCTCGACCTGGTCCGCCGCCAGGTAGATCGGCTCGACGCGCGTTGGTCGCGGGAGGCGCAAGCCGTCGCAGGGGTTGCTCTTGATGGCGCCGGCGCTCTTCGCCAGTGCGAAGCACCTGGTCGGAGCACGAGCCGCACGCGCTGCAGAGTCTTCGGCGCCAGACCTTCGGCCTGCTTCTCGGCGACGAACCGCCGGATGTCGACATGGTCGATGCGGGCGACCGGCACCTGCGCAATGGTCGGCAGCACGTGGACTCTGAGCGCCCGCTCGTAATCACCCTGCGTGATGGCGCGCGGATGGACGATCGTCCGAGGTGCTCGTTGGTCCAGTCCCCGAACGGCACCCGGCCGAGGCCCAGATCGGTCCAATCTCCTCTCCGGACGTCGGCCATCGCCACAACGCTCTGACCAGCACTGTTCCTGGTCGGGGAGGGGGGATTTGAACCCCCGGCCTCAGCGTCCCGAACGCTGGGAGGCGCTCAGGGAACTCGCTGGTCAGCGACCATAATCCCAGGTCAGCGGGCATTTCTACTACGCCCTGTTGTGCGCTGCGGAGCACTCGACAGCGCCATCTGTGGTCTGTTTGTGGTCTATCCGTGGTCTGTCGCGGCGCGTACTGGGAACTGAGAACCGGGGCGTGCCACTAACGATGGGCGGATTCGGGCGGTCAGCGCGAGAAGCTCAGCAAGCGCTCTGATGGTTTCAGAATCCGAGCGACTTGCGGAGACGGTTGTTGAGGCTGCGGGCGATCTTGGCCAGGTCCTCGGCGGTCTGCTCCGAGAGGTCCGTGCCCTTCGGCAGATACTGGCGTAGGAGCCCGTTGGTGTTCTCGTTCAGCCCGCGCTGCCAGGCGCTGTGCGGGTCGCAGAAGTACACCTGCGCCCCGGTGTCGATCATGAAGCCGGGTGACTCGACTCTCCCTGCCCTGGGCCAGCGAGTGTCCGCAAAGGATCGTTCGCGTTCCGTGAGACCCTCAACGGCGACAGTACCCGGCTCAAGGATAGCGATCGCTGAGAGTGCCTACAGACGACGCTTCGTGACCAGACCCGGCGGCCGGGGGTCAAGAGTGGACCGCGGCCAAAGTGCGCCCGTCGCTGACCCTCGAGAAACTCGTTCAGATCGAAGGGGATAGGAACCCGAACGCCTTGCCGGTTGCTTCTGCAGGGGGTATTGAGGTCGGCTCCATGAGGCCGCTCACGATCGCGACTGCTGAAGCCGCAAGCCACCCCTCGGCGAGCGTCAGCCCGATCCGCTGCGAGAGGCCATGAATTGGGGGGAATGCTGCGCCGGCCAGACAGGCGCCGGACAGGACCCCTACGATGCGCGAGGCGGCCGCCGCCCGGCCATGCCCGCGAACCGAAAGGGTCTGCGCCGCGAGGACCGGCGTCAGGGCGAGCGATGCGGATCCGACAACTGCGAATCCGTAGTGGACGCGGTCGATGGTCGAGGACGTGCCGAGCGGGACGACCCCGGCACCGAGGGTGGCCAAGCCGGTCACGGTGGTCGCGAGCCATGCTGGACCCTCGAGCGAGTCGCGAAGCGCCACGCTATAGGCAGGCACGGTCACCCCAAAGCAGACGAACCCCGCCGTCATGAGCCGTCGCCTCGGCGCATGAACGGCGGCCAGGCGGCTGATCGACTCTTGGACGGGGAAGTAGCGCTCCGTCAGCACGCCGGCGGTCGACCATGCGGCAACGAACCCTGCCGGCCCAACGACCCCACCCCAGGCCAGTGCGTCCCGCGGTCTCATCGGTGAGGCGTATCTCCCCGGGGGCGCCATGACGAGATGCTGGTGATCGTCGGCGACTGTGGCCATGGGAGGGGGGTGTGCCTGGCCAGCACCCGCTGCAGCGTCGGGACATTGCCGAGTGGCTGCCTGCCCAGAGGGAGGCCGACGCGCCGTGGCTCTTCAACCACGGCTCACCCGGGGTTCCGTCGGAATGCGATCGGCGGCTCGATCAGGTGAGGCTTCGCCTCAGGTCCCACAGGGGCCAGCCACGGCGCGTGGACGCTGGCGTCAGGGCAGAACCTCCATCGCCGACAGACGCGGTCGATGCCCACTGGATACAGCGTGAGGTCCCCGTCGGTGCCGATATGGAGGCGGAGGAAGTTCTTCTGGTCCATGTGGTGAAGGGGCGCAAACGCCTCGTTCCCGTGATAGCCGAGGCAGTTGGTGATCCACAGGTAGCCAGATATTCCGAGAACGCCGCCGATGCCG
>JAIVIH010000348.1 GCA_020200615.1 Actinomycetota bacterium
GCCTCGGGATCCTCTCGAGCCACCAACAACTCGACCGCTTCCGGTAACGCCGTGGCCGACAACGGCTCCGTCGCTTCGGGATGCTCCACCGCCGTCAACCACTCCACTGCCTCCGGTGCGGACTGCGATGATGACAAGCACGACCGCAAGCATCGTCCGGACCACAAGGACAAGGGCGGCAAGGACAAGGCCAAGGGCGACCATGACAAGGCCGGTAAGGGAGGGGCGAGCGATCGCCGCCTGGCCTTCACCGGTGGCGAGGTCGACGGGATGGCGGCGGCGGCCGCTGCTTCCACTGCCCTCGGCGCAGGCCTCCTGCGCCTCGGCCGCCGGCGGCGGCCGAAGGGGGCGAACCGCAAGGTCGAGGACGGCGCCCACTGAGGCCCGGCAGGAGGAAGGTTCCAACAACTGCCACGGCGACCGCCGTGGTTTGCAAACCAGAAACAACCAGCGTTTCCGAACTGACGAAGAGGAGAAGCAAGGGCGATGACTAGGGACACGAGACGAGCAGGAGCATTCCTGGTAGCACTGGGAGGCGTGGTCGCCATGCTGGTACTGCTGGCCGGCCCCGCGGCTGCCCAGACCAGCGGCGAGGCCTATGCCGAGAACGGTTCGGTGGCGTCCGGCTCTGCTGACGCCAGGAACAACTCGACGGCGTCGGGCGATGCCGACGCCCGCAATGGGTCGGTGGCATCCGGTTGCTCCACGGCCGTGAACGCGTCGACCGCGTCGGGCGACGACTGTGACGCCGAAAAGAAGCCGCACCACAAGCACGACGACCGCGGGGACAAGTGCCCGCCGCCGTCCAACCTGGTCGTGTTCTCCGACGGGTCGTCCGAGTGCATCTTTCCCGAGGGAGACGACCGTCCGCGCGCCACAGCCACCAGGGCCACCCTGGCCCTCACCGGCTCCTTGACCGGCCCACTGGCCCTCACGGCCGCCCTGGCCACGGGCCTGGGCCTCCTGCTGCTGATCTCGACGTCGGACCGGCGTAGGGCTTCCGCCACCCGCTATAAGCACGCTTCTAGGGCAGGCTCCGCAGGTCAGAGCGACTGGCGGATCACCTCGGTGGCGAGCTCCCCGGCCCGCTGACGCAGGGGACGTTGCTTCCACGTCCCGAGGTCGATCTCGATCGACTCCTCCAGGTCCTCGAGGAAGTGGTCGGTCAGCTCACGGACGAGATCCGGATCCATCACCGCCACGTTGATCTCCAGGTCGAGGTCGAGCGAGCGGCTATCGAAGTTGCCCGAGCCGACATTGCCCCACCGACCGTCGACGAGCACGACCTTGGCGTGCAGCATGGTCTGCTCGTACTCGAACATCCTCACGCGAAGTAAGCGGTGGTGATCCACAGCCGCTCCCGGGCTCCGACGATGGCGGTGTAGAAGAGCTCGGTGGCGGCCGTGGAGCCGCCGGTGGGGGTGCTCCTCGTCACCTGGAGGGCGACACCGTCGTGGGTGCCGTCGTCGTCGTCGTCGTCGAAGGTCTCGGGCCCGCCGATGTGCGCGCCGGCCAGGAGCTCGCCCGTGGCCTCGGTCCAGTTCTCGAGGAAGGCCCCGAAGAGGTCGACCACCGCCGGGCCCTCGATGCGCAGGTGGGTTTCCCGCCAGTGCTCGGGGCCCTGGGCGTCGCCGGTCCACACGTCGGCGATCCCCACACCTCCGGCGAAGGCCAGGCTCCCGTCGACCACCAGGATCCGCCGGTGCATGCGGTTGTTCAGCTTCTTGAGGTTGTACCAGCGCAGGGGACGGAAGATGGTGACGTTCACTCCTGAGCGCTGGAGCCGGTCCAGGTGGTCACCGTCGAGCTTGGCCGAGCCGTAGCCGTCGAAGATCAGGTTGACCTCCACGCCCGCCTGAGCCCGCTCGATGAAGACCTCCGTGAACCGGTCGGCGGTAGGGCCGGGCCAGTAGATGTAGGACGAGCAGTCGACCGTCTTCTTGGCTTCTGAGATGGCCTCCAACATGGCGTCGAGGGTGACGCCGTTGCGCATGACGTCCACGCGGTTGCCGAGGCGCACCGGGGCGCCGGTCATGGCCGTGACGAGCTGCGAATACTCGTCGGTGCCCGGCGCCGGCCCTTCGGGCATGTCGAAACGACGGCGCGAACGGCGCTTGTACCGGGCCGACTGGTAGGCCACCAGGCCCGCCGCGGCCAGGCTTGCGCCTGCCGCCGCTCGGCGCGCATGAGACGTCATGGGCATGACGGTAGTCACCGTGGGCGGTGGGTCGGTCCGGGGGCCAGGACGCGTTGACTTCCCCGAAGCTCGATGTCATCATCGGCCCATTCCCCCAATGGTGGGTGGCGTATCGGCGATGATCTCGTTTTGCGGTGAATGACTGACGTCTCACCGCCCCCCATGCCCGCCGAAGAGGGCAGCGGCCATGACGGTGGCCCGGCGACTCCGCCCGGTGAACGGCGCCGAAAGTGGCGGCTCGGAGGCAAGGCCGTCGTGCCCATCCTCATCGGCCTGGTATCTGTCACCAGCGCCCTCGTGACGTGGCGGGCGGTGCTGCTCGGAAGCGATGCCACCGAGAGCGACCGCCGTTCGGTGCGTGAGACAGCTGTGGAAGAGCAGATCCGCATCATCGTGGAGGCCCGGCTTCAGAGTGACCTCCGCACCTACGCCGCCATCCTGGAGAAGATCGAGAGCTCGAAGAGCCTGACAAGCCTAGCGGCAGCGCTGGCCGCCGAAGGAAGGTCCGTAGAGGCGAGCGCGGCCGAGAACGATGCGAAACGGCTGCGATCGGAGGCCATCGAGCTGCAGCGGCTGCAGTTCCTCGACTTCAGCGCCGCGGTCAGCGGCGGGGGCGTCGATGACCTCGAGTTCGATGCGGAGCGGCGCCGTGAGGAGCTGACGTTGGCGGAGCAGACGTTCGTCGCCGACCGGGTCAACCCCGATGAGGCAGCGGACGAGGCCGACGCCCTCCGCCGTAGATCGGAGCTGCTCGTTCTCCTGCTCACGACCATGGTCACGGCCATCTTGTTCCTGACTGGCGCCCAAGTCACCAACCAGCGGCGGCTGAGCACGCCCTTGGCCGGAATCGGGACGGCCATATGGCTCTCCGCCAGCATCCTCGCCCTGGGCGTATCGACATGACGGCGAACGGACCCCCTCGTGCTTGACGTCGGCCCCGATGTCCCGGACCTCGACAAGTTCGACACCGACCCCGACGAGTGGCGGGATCCGTTCAAGCGGCGTACGGCCATGCTCATGGTCGGGGTCACGTTGTTCGGCAGCCTCGTCGCCTACGCCGAGGCCCGGAGCAGCAATCGTGAGAGCCGGGCGGCGCGGGAGGTCCAGCGCCAAGCGGTCCGCGTCCTCGGAGAGCGGTCGCAGATGGATAACACCTTCCTCTTCGAGTACGACGTCTACACGAGGATCAAGCTTCTCGATCGCCAGCGCGTCGAGGCTCAACGGAGCCGACGTTCCGACGAGGCCCAACGTCTGGCCGACGTGAAGGCGGCCCTCGGCGACCTCAGCCCCCTGGTGACCGACCAACGCTACGCAGACGATCGCCGGCGCGGTTTCTCCGGGTTGCGGGAGGCCGATCTGTTCATGAACGCGGACCGGGCCGAACTGACCCGAGCGGCGCGAGCGGAGACCCAGGACGACTGGTCGCACAAGGCCAACGCCTACATCGCCATCCTCACCGTGCTCGCCGTCTCCCTGTTCCTCTTCGGGCTCTCGTTGAGCAGCCCGCCGCGCGTCCGGATGGCCCTGGTCGTACCAGGCGTAGGGCTCGCGCTCGCGTGCCTGGTGTGGTCGTTGACGGTCCTCTGGCGGCCGGTCGACGAGTTCTCCTTCCGCGCCGTCAACGCCGCCGCCGAAGGCGACCGCCTGATCTACCGGGCGCCCTTCCAACCGGATGAGAAGACGGCGCGGGACGACGTGCGGAAGGCCATCGACGCCTACAGCCAAGCCATCCGCTGGGAACCCCGTTACGCCCAGGCCTACGCCCGTCGGGCGGAAGCGCGCGTCATGGAGGGTTCGTCACAGAGCCCGCTGGAGACGTTCGGCGGGTTCAGCACGACCGCTCCGGCCAGTCTCAGGGCCGCCATCAGCGACGCTCGCCAGGCGTTCCAGCTCGGGGGTGACGACGACATCGAAGTGGTGGGGAGCCTGGCCACCAAGTACTTCCTCGACGGCCGTCATGCCGAGGCCGTCGACTTGAACCGCCGGGCAGCAGAGCTGAACGACTCGGTCAGCTGGCCCTGGTTCAACGTCGCCGCCAATCAGGTCGCCACCGGCAACGAAGAAGAGGCGGAAGGGGCGTTCCGGGAAGCCTTCGAGAGGCTTGGCGCGTACTCCCATGTGTTCTTCTCCGTGAGCCGGACCGACCTCGAGGTCATAGCCAAGGAACAGCCGGAGCGGACGCCGATGGTGGAGCGCTTCCAAGGGCTTCTGGCTGAGGAGCAGCTCCGGGAGGCAGCGAGCGGGTTCCCCGAGACCAACCGGGCTGAGTCGCTCCGGCTGTTGGACAGCCCGCCCCCGGACGGGTCACTGGAGATCGGTGAGATGCAGGTGCACGGGCCGGACGTGGTGGCCGATTTCACCTACCGGAACATCCCCACGCACGCGCCTGTCCTGGCCGTAGTGGCCTCCCGGCCGGATGCCACCAAGCCGTGGGCCTACAGCCCCGAGGCCGGTACCCTCGGCACGTTCCAGGGCAACGGACAAGGCAGCGGCTACGCCCGCGTGCGGGTGAGCGACTGTCCGAAGCCGGGCGAGTACCGGATTGACCTCTACAGCGGCAACCGGCTCCTGGATCGCGAGATCAGGAGCTTCGAGCCCGGTGGTTCGGAGACACTGATCCCGCACAGCGACGCGGTGGTGGGCGCCACGATGTGCCGGCCCGAGGGCTGGGCGCTGACCCGAACTGAGGACGGGACGAGATGATCGACGCCACCGCGGGCGGCCGTGAGCTCTATGGACGGGCCGACTTCTACTTTGGCGGCGTGAACGGGCGCATCGGCTACTTCGACCTCCCGGACGGGACTTTCGCGGTCACCGCGTTCCTCGGCCGCGACAACGTCCTGAGGATCCAGATCGCGGGCTCTTCCTCGCGGGACTTCGCTCAGACCAACCCGCTCCTCTTCACCCTTCGGTTCACCAATCTTCCGCTCGATGACGATCGCGTCATCAACCTGGGGCCCCAGGTGTTCTCCCAGTAGGTGCTCTGGCCCCTTCGGGAAGGCGGTCGAGGTGACCGAGAACCACGGTCGGTGGTGGGAAACTGACCGCATGCGCCGCCCCGCGGCTTTTGCACTCGCCGCCTCGATCCTGCTCGCTGCCTGCTCCTCCGCCGGGGGAGACGGCGTCCTGTTCGAGGTCTCGCGGGACCAGACCGCCCGGCCCCCGACGCCGGCGGCGGGCCCAGCGTCGGCCCCGGCGGCCCCGGCGGCCCCGGCGGCGGCCGAGCCCCCTCCGGTGGCCGTGCCCACCCTTCCCCTCAACGGTTGCCCGCCTCCACCGCCCCGTCCCGGGCCGGGCGGCACTACCACCGCGCCGCCCTTCGTCCCGCCCCGGCTGGTGCCCGAAGCGGAGCTGCCCGAGCCGCTGGCCCCGGGCCAGTGGTCGCCCCACCTAGCCCCCCTGGAGGGCAAGGGCATGTGGCTGTGGAAGTACTTCCAGTCCGAGGGCGGCAACCCCGACGCCATCGTGGCCAAGGCGGCCGACGCCGGCCTCCGCCAGCTGTGGGTCCGGATCGGCGACTCCAAGGACGGGTTCTACGCCAAGAGCGTGCTCGACGCCCTGGTGCCGCGGGCCCACCGCCGCGGCATCGCCGTCATCGGATGGGGGTTCCCCTTCCTTCACGACCCCGTGGGCGACGCTCAGTGGACGGCCGAGGCCCTGGCCTGGCGCAGCCCGGCGGGCGACACCCTCGACGGCTTCAGCCCCGACATCGAGCTGGCCACTGAGGGGGTGGCCCTCAGCGCCCGGAGGGCTCAGGTCTACCTGGGCCTGGTGCGGAAGGCGGCCGGCAGCCGCCTGGTGGTCGCCACCGTTTACCGGCCCAGCGACAGGCTATGGCCGGCGACCTACCCCTACGGGGCCATCGCCCCCTACGTCGACGCCTTCGCGCCGATGGTCTACTGGGCGTGCCTGGAGCCCGGGCAGACGGCGGTGCAGGCCGTCGAGCGGCTGCGCACCCTGCGCCCGGTCCACGTGATCGGCCAGGGGTGGGACATGAGCTTCGACGGGGGCCGGGGCGCCGCCCCCGACGCCCTCGAAACCAGCCGTTTCCTCGACGCCTCGCGCCGCCAGGGCGCGCTGGGCGGCTCCTTCTGGGTGTGGCACCTGATGGGCGGGGAGCAGTGGTCAGCGCTGGCCGCCTTCCCCTGGCCGGCGGCCGCCACCGGTAGCTGATCTCGACAACCGCCCGCTAACATCGCCCGAGCGCCCTGGCTTCCGGCTCTGGGTCGTCCAGGCCGAGACCGTGCCGGTGAAGATCCGATGTCCAGAGAAGCCCTGCTCGCCCGGACGTTGGTCGAGCTGGCCGACACTCTGGTTGACGATTTCGACGTGGTCGAGCTCCTGACCCTGCTCACGGACCGGTGCGTAGAGGTCCTCGACGTCGCCGCCGCCGGCCTGATGCTCGCCTATTCCGGCGGCGACCTGCGAGTGATGGCCTCCTCCAGCGACGCCATGCGTCTGCTGGAGCTGTTCGAGCTCCAGTCCGAGGAGGGTCCGTGCTCGGACTGCTACCGGACGGGCGAGCCCATCGTCAACCACCACCTCGGCTCCTCCGGCGGCCCCTGGCCCCGATTCGAGCCCCGCGCCCTGGCTGCCGGCTTCAAGTCGGTGCACGCCCTCCCTATGCGGATTCGCGACGTGACCATTGGCGCCCTCAACCTGTTCCGCACCGACGAGGGCGCCCTCAACGAGGCCGACGTGCTCGCCGCTCAGGCGCTCACCGATGTCGCCACCATCGCTGTTCTCCACCATCACGCCGCAGGTGACACCCAGCTCGTGACCGAGCAGCTCCACCACGCCCTGAACATCCGGGTCGTCATCGAGCAGGCCAAGGGGATGCTGGCCGAGCGGGCCGGAATCGACATTGACCAAGCGTTCTCGGCGCTGCGCAACCACGCCCGGGCCCACGATCTCCGGCTCGTGGACATTGCCCAGGACGTGATCGCAGGATCCCTGGACGTAAACGCTCTGGACACGGCCACCCCGTTGCCGCGAGCCGTCGCCACACCGACCTCTTCGAAGCTGTGCAGCGGAACGCTCCGTTCTCGCTGGCGGCCGAGATCCAGCAGCGGTTGCTGCCCTCGGCGTTCACGTGCGAGGCCGAGCAGTTCACCTTGGCGGGGTGGCTCGAGCCCGCCAGCCACGTGGGCGGCGACACCTTCGATTACAGCGTCGATCGCCACGTGTTGCACATGTCCATGAGCGACGCCATGGGCCACGGGGGTGGAAGC